>DASRJJ010000028.1:0-5461 GCA_035649555.1 Saccharimonadales bacterium (SeqCode) | reverse complement strand
TGCACCCCCGGCCGGTACCCCGTACAATAAAAACGAATATGCTAATGTTTTGATCGGGGGAGTACCAGATGGCAAAAACAAGGGTAGCGATTAATGGTTTTGGACGCATTGGGCGCTGTGCATTTAAGATTGCTTTTGAGCGGACCGACCTAGAAATTGTGGCCATCAACGACCTCACCGACACCAAAACACTAGCCCACTTACTTAAGCACGACAGTAATTACGGCACCTACCACAATGATGTTTCTTTTGACGAAACAAATCTCATCGTCAAAGAGCAAAAAATATTGGTATTGGCCGAGAAAGATCCCGCTGCCTTACCGTGGAAAGACTTAAACGTCGATGTCGTTATTGAATCGACAGGTTTTTTTACCGATGCCGAGAAAGCCGGCGCACACATTAAAGCCGGCGCCAAAAAGGTGGTCATTAGTGCACCCGCCAAAGGCGAGGGCGTGGATACCGTCGTGTTGGGCGTTAACGAGGACAAACTGGAGAACTCGACAGATGTTATAAGCAACGCCAGCTGTACAACCAACTGCATTACACCGGTTGCATCAATCATCGAACAACACTTTGGCATCGAAAAAGCTATGATGACTACCGTGCACAGCTACACCGCCAGCCAACGTTTACAGGACGCGCCTGCCAAAGATTTGCGCGAAGCCCGCAATGCCGCCGAAAACATTGTGCCAACCACCACCGGCGCCAGTATTGCTGCGGCCAAAGCGCTGCCGGCGCTCGTGGACCGCTTTGGTGGGCTCAGCGTACGCGTTCCTACCCCGGTTGTATCTTTGAGCGACTTTGTAATTATTACCAAACGCAAAGTTACGGTAGAGGAAGTCAACGAGGTCTTCAAAAAAGCCGCTAACGAACCATACTACCAAGGGATTATTGCCGTCACCGAAGAAGAACTTGTAAGTAGCGATTTCATCGGCAATAGCCACTCGGCAATCGTCGACCTAAACCTAACTGCGGTTATCGACGGTACTATGCTCAAAGTCGTCGCCTGGTATGACAACGAATGGGGGTACAGCAACCGCTTAGTCGAGATTGTCGCCGACACCGGCGCCGTGCTGCAAAAAGCAGGCAGTAACGAACACGTCCCCCCTGTACAAGAAGTAAATAGCCCGGCATGAAAGTTTTTGTTGGCGCCGACCATAATGGGTTTGATATGAAGGCCGTTTTAGTAGAGGAACTAACACGTGCCGGCTATGAGGTAATCGACGAAGGCGATAAAAAACGTAAACCCGACGACGATTTTCCGCAATTTGCCGAACAAGTTGTGCTAGCTATGAAGGCCAGCGACGACCCAGAAAGTCGTGGCATTTTAGTCTGCGGCAGTGGCCAGGGCATGTGTATTGCCGCTAACCGTTTTAAGGGTATTCGCGCAGCACTTGTATGGAACGAGCACGAAGCCCGCGCCGCCCGTAACGATGATGACAGTAATATTTTGTGCTTGCCAGCACGATCCATAAATAACAAACAGGCCATCAGTATTGCCCAAACCTGGCTGCAAACGGCATTTGCCGCCGCCCCGCGTTTTAAGCGTCGCATCAAACAGCTCGACGAGCTATAGTCCTCTTTTTTCTATGGTAAGATAGATGGATCCTAAGGAGGGAGATATGCCGACGAGACGTGCAATTTTATTAGCGGGCGCGGGGCTTGCTGCTGGCTGTGAAGGTACGCGGCGGGGGACGCCAACGACAGACGGGCCATCGAGGGGGCCGCGTATTTTAGACCTCACAGACCTAAAAACTGACGTGCCGCCACCCACTGCCGTAAAGGAGGCCGGCAAAGCAGCCGTGAGGATTTTGACAGAAAACCCCAACCGAACCATACGCATTGTGACATCTGGTGTTAGGGTCGCGCCCGACCTCGTTTTGGGTACCAGACAATTCAGACAAAAAGAGACAGGCGAAATTATTGAGCAGCGGCTGCATATACAGATGGCGATCAATGCCGGCAAGCTGGTTGTTAAGGATGCCTTAAGGGCTGCTGTACTGGATAGGGTAGACACGGTTCTGTTTGAGCACCAGCAGTCGGTTGGGCCCTTCGCCGATACACTGGCACCCCTTTCTGATATGCAAAGTGGCACGATTTTACACCATGTCGGGTATCAAACTGCGAATAAAACTGAACTTTTGACGCCAATATTCAACCCTGCCCCCAAAGCCGGGTTTAGGTTGGCCTTTCTTCATGGGTCTGGTGATACATTTTATGCGTTAGCAGGTCTTGGCCCTAGCGAAGGGAATGTGCAAACGAGCACACTTACACCACCGTCATATGGTGGACCTATATTTATTGAATCTCCTGATAAAGTCGCGTTGCTGGGCTTGGCAATAAAGGCTGAGTCAATAACGATAGGTGATATATGGAGAGAAAATAAGAACGATCAGCAAAGTGAGCATGATATTTTTGACCAAGTGATCGACAGCACTGGAAACGTAGATCCTACCACTAAAGCTCAACTTATTACAGGCAAACTGGTCGACGAAGCGTTAATTACATTCTTGCAAGAAAGAATGGCAGTTGTTCCGCCTAGCAGATAACTAGCATTAGCGGTATACTTTTACTAAATATACCTATGAAAGTAACGGTTTGTCCCACCATTACAGCGCGCAGTGCGCACGAATACCGCGAGCAAATGGAACGTGTCGCGCCTTTTGCTACCCGCGTACATATTGACGTGGCCGATGGCGTGTTTACGCCAGTCAAACTAGCCCCACTTAAAGACGTGTGGTGGCCACATGGCGTACACGCCGACCTGCATGTTATGTTCCAGAAACCATTTGACTATATTAAGGAGTATATCCGTTTGGCACCAAAGATGGTGGTCATTCACGCCGAGGCGGAAGGACAGTTCATGCCGTTCGCCAAAGCAATGCACGACCACCACATCAAAGTTGGCGTAGCACTAAAACCACATACGCAAGTCGAAGCTATTGAGGGCGCGCTTGATGTAGTTGACCATGTTCTGATTTTCTCTGGCAACTTAGGCCATTTTGGTGGCCAGGCCAACACGCATTTGCTGACCAAAGTGTTATTGCTAAGGAAGCTCAAGCCAGGCCTCGAGGTTGGTTGGGATGGCGGCATAAACAACCAAAACGCCAACGTATTGGCAGCTGGCGGTGTAAATGTACTTAACGTCGGCGGGTTTATCCACCACGCGCACGACCCCCGTAACGCTTACGAGACTTTGGAACGCATGACGGCTTAAGGTTGTTGTGGTAGATCAATCCTATAAGGCGCGTAGCTACCTTGCGGCGCAATAGTGGTTGCGCCTGCTGGTACCAAAAGGCCTACAAGTCGTTCCCATCTATCAATAAGTATGGTCTGATTCTCGTACTGTGGCGAGGGCATATGTGCTACAGGGCACCCGTTGGCTAACTTTTTTGGTGTGCCAGGGTCTTTTATGCGAAGTTTACCCAGCAAGAGGCTTGCCATTGTTGAGAATCCTACCGTCATGTGACCTCTTTTGTTGTGCATACGTAAATGTTCCGGCAGGGGATAAGGATTTCCGAGTTGGTCATACATGGCTGTAAGGCTTGGCCCAAAACAAGCACTAATCTTTTTCGGTAAGGTAATACTGGCTTTTATAATATCGGCTTGTCCTTCCGCAACGCTGTTTATTTGTAAGAGCTTTAACGCCCCACCGGCCGCAAAGGTAGCTTCACGGAATACACTCCGTACTAAGTTCCCATGACTTTCAGTATCCTGGAAGACATCTGGCAGCCTATTAAACAGTCCTTTATATTCATTAAACTGTTGCCTATAAAATTGCAGGTATTCTGTGTTAGAGGCAAAATACGTCGCCAAGTCTTGAGCTATACCACAGCGCCACCAAACTTCTTTAGGCAGCCGAGCCTCTACCTGGGGCTGTGTTAAAACCCCCAGGGTAAGATCTAGCATAAGGTCGACTACCGGTGTTTCAAACAGGCCTTTTCCTACACCTATTTCCCAGCCTTTTGAACGCTTTTCTGCCAAGGCCATGGTTTCTTCGACAATATCGCCATAGCCGCCGGTTGCAGTCTTGTGGATAGCGGCGGCTACACTAGCTATTACTTCATCATGTTCTAAAGGAAACGTTTCAAACTTCGTCATAAAGCAGCATTCTAACCAAAATAGTACAATTGGGCAATAATTTGCGTGCTATCCGTAGTTACTTTGGCTATCTGCGTGCTCCTTGCTATCCGTCGCTGCGCTTTGGGATAAGCTGCAGGTTGTGCTCGATGCAAGCATCTGCGCGCAACCTTTGCTATAATCACAAGCAGGATATGAGGCAAATATTTTCTATTGAGGAGTTGGAGCTTAAGGCGAACGATATTCGCCAAGACATTATTAAAATGTTGGTAGCGGCTGGTAGCGGCCATTCGGCCGGGCCGCTCGGTTTGGCGGACATTTTTACAGCACTGTACTTTAATATCCTCAAGCATGACCCTAAAAAGCCAGATTGGGACGAGCGTGACAGATTTGTTTTGAGTAACGGCCACTGTTGTCCAGTGCAGTATGTAACCATGGCACACGCCGGTTATTTTGATAAGTCCGAGCTTAAGACTTTGCGTAAGTTTGGTTCGCGTTTGCAGGGCCACCCCGAACGCTTGCGCTTGCCAGGGCTCGAGACAACCAGCGGGCCGCTCGGCTGTGGTTTAAGCCAAGCCGCCGGCATGGCGTTGGCGCAGCGTATAGATAAAGCACAGCATCGTTGGGTATATTGCGTCACCAGTGATGGCGAGCACGACGAAGGCAACTTTTGGGAAGCCGCGATGTTGGTTGGTAAGTACAAGCTGGCCAATTTAACGGTTATTGTCGACCGCAATAATATTCAAATTGATGGCCCGACCGAGGTTGTTATGCCGCTTGAGGATTTGCGCGCCAAGTGGGAAGCATTTGGCTGGCATGTGCTCGAAATTGACGGCAATGACATCGAGGCGATTATAGATGCCTGCAACATGGCCAAGGCCATCGTCGAAAAGCCGGTAGTCATTATCGCCCACACCATACCAGGCAAAGGTGTTGATTTTATGGAGTACGATTTTTATTGGCACGGCGTGCCCCCTAACGCCGACCAAGCTAAGGAAGCCCTAAAAGAACTGCGTACCTTGGGCGGAAAAATCAGGAGCGAACATGAATAAATCCCACCTAGTAAAAGACTTGCGCGCCAAGGATATCAAACAAGAATCAAGCCGCAAAGGTTTTGGCCGCGGCTTGCTGCAAGCTGGCAAAGATAACGACAAAATTGTCGGTTTATGTGCGGACCTAACCGAAAGCACGCAAATGATGTTGTTTAAAGAGGCGTTTCCTGAGCGGTTTATAGAAGTCGGTGTGGCCGAGCAAAATTTAGTAACCACCGGGTCGGGCATGGCAGCGGGCGGAAAAATCCCATTCGTCACCAGCTATGCCGCCTTTTGCCCTGGGCGTTGCTGGGAACAAATTCGTACCACTATTGCCCTGAATGACAGAC
>DASRJJ010000027.1:0-2293 GCA_035649555.1 Saccharimonadales bacterium (SeqCode) | reverse complement strand
CAACTACAGCATGCTTAGGGTCGCGCCCGGTGGCAAACGCGTTGGGTGCCGGGTCGTCAATAACATATACCTTGGGCATAGGCATGCCGGTAGTTATAGACAAATTTTCGACTACACGATAAAGTGTTGGCTCCTGTTTTTTAGTAACTTCGTGGGCGCCATTGAGGGCCAAAGCCATCTTGGCTGCGGCAAAATATTGGATTAACGCATATACGCCGCCAACAACTAACGCTAAATAAAAAAAGCTTGGTTCGCCGTACACGCCGCTAAACACCCAGCCTAACACGCCGATGATTGCCAAAAACAAAACCATAATTAGCCACGTCTTGCGCTTGTTGCTTGCGATATCGGAATACATATTAGGAATTATACCATTTCTTCTCTGTTGATGAAGCTATGATTCGCCAGGAATGCTTCTAGTTTGCTAGTAAGGTCATCAATGTCTTTGTACCTAATTACCTTCTTTAGGTTGGGTAAGCCCAAAACCATTAGAGATTTTTCAAATCCGGCCACGTCTTGACGAACCAAAGCTATCGTTGGAATATCATGTTCCTGACCCATCTGCAACTCCATACCAACTCCGTGTGAGGGCGAACTGCATTCCGCAATAAATAAATTACACTTGGTGATTATTTTGTATGTCCTATCCCAAAATTGCCTAGGCGTCTCGTGCGAATCCCAAAAATCTGGATAGGTGCCAATTACGCGGTCAAAATACTTTTCGCACAATTTATGTATTTTTTTATAAACCGGCAAGTAATCATTACCCGAAATATATATCGGGCCAAAAATGTAGACACTCTTCATGTTAAAGCTAGATGCTCCGAACTTTGAATTTAAAATTCGGCTTTGACTGGCTTGGAAACGGTGGCCATTTCGGCTTCGTCGAGTTCAAAAAATTCTTTGTCTTCTTTAAAGCCGAGCATTTGGGCAAAAATGTTGGTTGGGAATACGGTGCGCTTGGTGTTAAAGTCGCGCACTACACCATTGTAAAAGCGGCGCGAGGCCATGATTTTGTCTTCGGTGTCAGTTAGTTCGTCTTGCAACTTCTGGAAGTTTTCGCTGGCACGCAGTTGCGGATAGTTTTCGGAAACGGCAAAAATGCTTTTAAGGGCCGCTTCGAACTGGTTTTCGGCCTTGGCAGTTTCTTTAACATCACCTGTCTTTTGGGCGTTCAGGGCGTTGGCACGAGCTTCGGTGACCTTCTGGAACACTTCCTTTTCGTGCTTGGCATAGCCTTTTACCGCACTAATAAGGTTAGGGATGAGGTCATACCGGCGCTTAAGCTGGACCGTAATGTCACTCCACGCCTCCTTAGCCTGCTGGTTCAAACGGACCAAGCCGTTGTACATTACGGCCAAAATTATAATTATGAGGACGACGATTCCGCCGACAATAAGCCAAGTCATATCAGTTATTGCTCCTTACTAGTTGACATAGCCTCAGTATAACGCGCACAGCCAAAAAGTAAAACGACCTACGGGTTAACCACGATTACCTACCCCTCTTTGCCAAGGCAGTCTTATACTGTGCCCTGGCGGTTAAAAAGTACGGGAACGCCGCAGAAAACAAACCGATCCGGTTGGCCCGGGTAGCTGCAAGCCCAGCCCGCCCTGCCTCGTTGCTTTCTGGCAAACGTCCGGCGCCCATTACCAAAACTCCTGCTACGCCGATGTTCTCCGCCCATTCGTTTAACAACACGTGGTCTGCAGACCTACGGCTATGACCCAAAGGCCCCAGAACCCAGTGGGCAACTAACTGGCCTTCTTCAACCAACAAATCGCGGTATTTGCCCAGCTCGAAAGTTCCGGCTTTTTGCACACTAAGCCAGCCGACACCCCGGATAGCGTCGATAACACGCTGCCGGTCCTCGGGCGCCCGCACTTGCAATAGTTCCCGGAGCAGCTCGACATTATCCCACACAAAAGGCCTTACCCATGGCGGGCCCTCCCGTGTAATCGGCGTTTGCGGCAAAGCAAGCAAGTCGGTGCAGTGGCTAAAAAACTCGAGCCGCTCGTTCGGGTCATCGGGTACATCTGGCATGGTTGAATCGTGGGGTATCTCTTTGTCGAGCGTATCATCCAATGCCTTCATGCTGGACAATCCAATATCTACGCACTTTTTATCCAGCCAATCGAGCGGGGCAAAAGCGGCCGCACGCTGCTTTACCATCTGGGCAACACGCGATGGGTACGTATATGAGGTGGCGGAATTATATAGTTCCGAAAATCTGCCGCCTGGTTGCCATTCGTGTTGATTGAGTATGGGGGGTTGCTCGGACATAGTAACTCCG
>DASRJJ010000026.1:0-7456 GCA_035649555.1 Saccharimonadales bacterium (SeqCode) | reverse complement strand
GTGGAAGTCTTTGTAAAAGGCGGCGATCATTTTCTGCCAGGTCTGCTTACCGTCGGCAATATTGTCAAAGTCGTCCTCGACCGTTTTAGTAAAATCGTAGTCTACGATACTTGGAAAATATTTGACCAAAAAGTCCGTGGTTACTTCGGCAACAGGGGTTGGAATTAGTTTGTTGCGGTCAGCGCCTGTTATCTCGGTAGTTTCTTCTTCGGCTACTTTGCCGTTTTTGAGGGTAAGTGACAGGACTTTGCGCTCTACGCCCTCCAAATCTTTCTTTTCGACATATTCGCGGGCTTGGATGGTCGAGATGGTGGGCGCGTAGGTGCTTGGGCGGCCAATGCCGAGTTCCTCGAGTTTTTTAACTAGTGAGGCTTCGCTGTAACGGGCGGCCGGCTTTGTAAAGGTTTGGGTAGCGCTCATGCTGTCTAGTTTGAGTTTTTCGCCCTTTTCGACCGGTGGTAGCAGGGTGTCGTCTTTGGCGCGTCCGTAAACCTTCATGAATCCATCGAATTTGAGTACCTCACCAGAGGCGATGAGCTTTTCTTTGCGGGTGGAAATGTCAATCGTGACCTCTGTTTTTTCGGTTTGAGCCGGGACCATCTGACTAGCGAGCGCGCGTTGCCAAATCAGTTTATAGAGTTTTTCTTGGCCGCCTTCGTCGCCAGCCTTTAAAATTTCGAAGTTAGTTGGCCGAATGGCCTCGTGGGCTTCCTGTGCGCTGGCGTTCTTGGTTTTAAACTGGCGGACTTGGTGGTAGTTATTGCCGTATTCTTTTTTGATAAACGTTTCGGCGGCGGCAATGGCTTGGCCCGACAAAATAGTACTGTCGGTGCGCATGTAGGTAATGTGACCGTTTTCGTACAGGCGCTGGGCCAGCGTCATGGTCTGTTTAACGCTAAAACCGAGCTTGCGGGCAGCCCCCTGTTGGAGTGTACTGGTGGTAAAAGGTGCGCCTGGGCTGCGGGTGCCGGGCTTTTGGGCGATGTCTTCCACCGTAAAGATGGCTTTAATACAGTCGTGTAAAAATTTCTCGGCGGTGTCTTTTTGGGCGATTTTGTCTGCCAGCTCGGCTTTCATCTCTTGGCTGCCGACTTTAAAGATGGCGACGACTTTGTATGAGCTTTCGGCCTCGTGGTCGCGAATTTCACGCTCGCGCTCGACAATTAAGCGTACAGCAACAGATTGTACACGGCCAGCGGAAAGGCCAGTACGGACTTTCTTCCAGAGCACTGGCGACAATTCGTAGCCGACCAAACGGTCGAGCACACGACGGGCTTGTTGGGCGTCAACTAATTTGACGTCTACCGTACGGGGGTTTTCGATGGCATGTTCGATTGCCGGTTTGGTAATCTCGTGAAACACAATCCGTTTAGTTTTTTTAGGGTCCAGCTTAAGCGCAACTGTCAAATGCCAGGCAATCGCCTCGCCTTCGCGGTCTTCATCGCTCGCCAGCCAGATTTCGCGGCCTTTGGCAGCTTTTTTTAATTCATTGACTACTTTAGTTTTGTCAGGATTGATCTCGTACGTTGGTTCAAACCCGTTAGGAATGTCAATATTTAGGCCTTTTTTAGGTAAGTCCCGGATGTGGCCAAAGCTGCTTTTAACGGTAAAATCTTTACCTAAATATTTTTCAATGGTCTTTGCTTTTGCTGGGCTCTCGACGATAACGAGGTTTTTACTCATGTTTGGTTCTTATGCTTATTCGTTTAGCTTATATGTAGAGGCCTATAATACGCAAGAGTCCATTTAAAATGCAAGTGTCATTGTAAAATTCCTATTGACATAAATATTTAAAATATTATAAAATCCACCCTGTTAGTGACAAAAAGTCACAAGCAACCTAATAATTAATTTTATTAAGGCAAGACGCCGAAAAATGCGGCCGCTACCTATAAAAACGGGGCGGTTTTTTATTTTTTTCGTTTTGCAAAGGAGTAAAAATGCCACCAAAAGTAGAAGCAGGCATTTATGTAAATGCTATTCGAAACTCTCAGAGCGGAAACCCAGTCGGTGAACGCGCAGCAGACATGTGGGCTTTTCAACGAGACATGGAGCTGGTCGCTGAGGCTCGTGCTAGAAACGCACAGATAGCCGTAGGCGCAATGGCCATTGCCCAAGCCTAGAGATATTACGCATTGATAAAAAACGACCTGATCAGGTCGTTTTTTATTTGAGCGCCCAACGGTTGTTACCGAGGGGGCGGATTGTGCCGCGGATTTCCAGCATGGTAAGCGTTTGGTTGTATTCGCGGATATTTAGTTTGCTTGCTTCCAGCAGTTCTTCGCCTGCTTGTGTGCCGGCAAATAATAGGTCGAGTAAGGTCTGTTCGGCCGGGTTGTCGCCCCTAGGTGCCCTGCTCTTTTGTTGGCTCAATTCCATACCGAGTGCCTGAAAAATATCGTCTACAGATGTTACAAGCGTCGCCCCAGCCTTAATGAGATTATTGGTGCCCTTCGAGGTCGGGCTAGTAACGTTCCCCGGTACGGCTAGCACCTCAATTCCCTGCTGCAAAGCAAAGTCGGCAGTGTGCAGTGTGCCGCTTTTTTCGGCTGCTTCGGTAATGAGCACGGCGTTGGATATACCCGAGACAATGCGGCTGCGGGCCACGAAGTTGCTTTTGTAGGCAATCTTGGTGCCTTCTGGGTATTCACTCACTAGCGCCCCGCCCTGCTGCAGTATTTGCCGTGCTAATTGGTAGTGACTGGCCGGATAAATGTAGTCGAGGCCACTGGGCAGTACAGCAATGGTAAGCCCACCCGCCTCTAGCGCTGCCCGGTGCGCGATACCGTCTACGCCAATTGCCAGGCCGCTAACGACCACCACCCCCGCCCTTGCCAGCTCGGCGGCCAGCTGTGTGGTCATTGCCTTGCCGTAGGCCGACACCTTGCGACTACCGACAATTGCCACCGCCGGCCGGCTTAATAGTTTATCCAAATCGGCGCCAAGTACATACAATGCCTTCGGCCCACCAGGGGTATTAGCAAGGTTTTGAGGGAATTGTTCGCTATCAAAAGTAATTTTCTTGATTTTCATACAAAAAAGTATTGACATAAATACCAGTGCATGATACACTGGCAATCTGTAAACATTCTAAAGATGTTTACGCACCTTATATCCCCCATTCTAACACAGGCATTTGCCTGCAATGTTAGATTGTTTTAGAACGTGCCATATGACAAGTTGTTACCCTCCACTTCTCTTACGGCGCCGGCCGGCGATTTATTTACCGGCAGACATGCGTTCTAAAACAAACTAACCCCTTTAACGGCTTTCGCGAATTCGTTCGCACCAGAAAGCAACCCCTGTACTTCGGTACGGAGGCCCTCGTGGGCCAGTGAGTCTTAACGATGTTCCTAACGGACGGCACAGTACTTTAAGGAGTTTTGGTACCTGATGCTTCGCTGGGGTGGGTTGAAGGGAGGAATCTCGTGAGAGATTCATTGAGGGGAGATTCCCAGGAATGTCCCCAAAAATTGGCCGGTAAGCGGTGCCCACCCCCTCTTACCGGCCATTTTTTATTTTTATGAATAACGAATTAATTCCAACTGGTCAGCCTACTGGCGTTTGTGACCCTCGTAACGGCGAGGAAGTCCGGGTTGTTCGTATTGAGGACGACTTGGGAAATATCCGCCAAAGCGTTGGTGCTCCAGATCGAGTAACCAGTGACGCGGTGCGTGGTTTTGAACGCCAGCACGTATCTTATGTTGTTACAGAGTCATCCGAGGCGGGTAGAATTACATGGCCAGTCGCCACGCAGGAACCAGTACACCTTACCCCTGTCCCTGCCACTCAAACAAGACCATTTAAGGGCAGTTCGTTAGAATCTGCCTTGCGGGCCTTGCAAGATGGGCCTTCCACAATAATTGTACGTTCAGCCGAACAAGATGCGCTGCCTGACACACCCAACCCCTTACCTATTATTGCCGGCAACTTTGCTTTGCAATCTACTTTGCTCGAGAAAGATCATTTTACCAATGAGGATATATCTACCCGTTTTGCCGGCAGAATAGTCGGGCATTTACGGTGGATAGGAGTATGGACTTTTGCCGATGTACTCGCAATGGGTAGGGCTGAAATGATGGCCCACCTGGAGGAAGCTGGGTACAATCTTCGAGATAAAAGTTGGCAACATATTGGTGCAATCGTGGCGCATCATACAGGAATAGAACTAGCAGATGAACGAGCTCCTGTAGCACAATTGTCTGGGTATTACGATAACATTGCCCATGCTACACCCGCACTTGTTTTGCCCCAAGCGGGCTTTCCGCACTACAAATCGCTGGGACTGGTGGGCGCAAACGAGCGACGTATTACAATTGGTGATCTGGCAGATGCCTATCAAAACAATAGTCTCGACGCCATAACTTTTAAAACTAGCAAACCGGCCTTAGAACGGCTTGGGGCGTTTGTGCATCACATTCTTATTAAGGGGCTCATTGAGCCTTTTAATGCTATAAACCGATAGGGTTTAGAATTGAGCGGGTTATCTTAAGGCCGGTAAGCGGTGCCCACCCTAAAATTTCCGTGATGCCTAAATTTCTTATATCAGGTGTGCCGGGTTCGGGTAAGAGTACAGTTGCTAACTTTATAGAAAAAGAGCACGGATTTTATCATATTGACTTTGAATCAGAAGGCTTTCGGCCCAAGTACGAGTTTAGTCAAAATCCAGAAATGCTAACTGATCTGGCTGCGAAGGAAAAGATTGTAATAAGTTGGGGCTTCGGGCCATTTATTGACAAACCTTCTATAAAGCGGATTATTCAGGAAGGATTTACATTTACTTGGCTGGATGGCGACCGTGTAGCATCGTTTAAGTATTTTATGGATCGTGAACAAAATGATCCCATCATGGAATATCTCTACTATGGCCAGATGCAAATGATCGTTGCTACTGATATTGTTGAACAATTAAAACCGAGAATCGTTAATCCCTTTACGGACAGTACATTTAGGCCAGTTGCTGAAATCGTTGCTGAAATTTTAAGTGTTACACAATAAAGTTCCGGGTTTCGTGTGGGAGTTGGCCGCCGTAGATGTATTCGCTGAGGATGGCGTTGGTTTCTTGGGTTAAATGTTTGAGTTGGGCTTGTTGCTCACTCGAGAATTTGGCCAGTACGAAATCGGCACTGTCAATTTGCTCTGGTGTTTTAGGACCGATACCCACACGCACTCGGCCAAAACCATCGCCAAGGTGTTGAATAAGCGATTTTACACCGTTATGTCCGGCGCTACTGCCCCCCACCCTAGTGCGGATTTGGCCAAACGGAATATCAATTTCGTCGTAAACCGCCAAAATATGATCGGCCCCAATTTTGTAAAAATGCATCACAGCCTGTGCCGCTTCCCCGCTCAAGTTCATAAAAGTCATTGGTTTACATAAAATTACCCGCGTTTCACCCAATTGTCCGCTGGTTAGCCGGCATTTTAAATCTTTTTTGTCGATCCATGGGTCAAAATTGTTAGCTTTAGCAAAAGCGTCTAAGCATGCAAAGCCAATGTTGTGTCTGGTCTGTTCGTATTCCGTTCCAGGGTTCCCTAGCCCAATAATCAGAACAGTTTTGTTTTGGCCTAATGTGTAATACTTCAGGGTGTCGCTAGCTTGGGGCTGTCTCTGAAATAATGCCATAACAGCTAGTATAAACCAGAACGCACACTGGCAATAATTTTGTATAATTTTAATTTGAGTTTATAATAGACATTTTATGTCCCACTTTGCTGAATTAGTTGGTGCCAACGTTGACGAATGGCGAAGGTATGTAGAAGGTCTGATTGTTACCGATCAAATTGTGTTTGGTGCACGGTTAGATGAAGCTCAGGCGGAAATAAATGCTGCAGGCTATTATGTCTCATCGGGCAATGAGGTGGAGTTTTGCTTAGAGCCAAACCGCCCAGGCGGTGTAGTCCCCAATGCAGACGAGTTTTATGACGAATTTATACAGGAGATGTGCGGCGATACTATCCCATTAAATAATGTACGCAAAGGGAAGATCGTAAACCCTTTACTTAGTGCCGCTCCTATCATATTGGGTGAGAAGAGAATGGGAACTTACCATTGGGAAAATGGTTGGCTTGATGCTTATCATGACGGCATACGCATGAAGCAGATTATGGAAGCCCGCACTTATCCATCCGTTGATTGGCGTGAGAGTGAAGAACGGAGGTGGGCTATCGTTGGTACTGCTGGAAGATTAGCGGCCAAATATAAATGCAATGCTAAAATATTAGGCACTCACGAGACAACGGTCATAAGTAAGCTAGAAGGCGGGGAGTTATATAATACTGATAACATATATGGCAATGGCGGGTTGTTACTTGCAATACAAGGTGCTCGCGCCGTACTACAGCCGTTGGAACCATATACCAGTAATTCCCGCAATAGCTTAGAAACCTACCCTTCAAAAGTGGCAATGTGGGCATTACGTCGTTTTGGTGTAGAAGGGAGGTATCCTCTTTTTGCTATTCCCGATACAAGGCTGCAAAAATTGGCGGCATTTGCCGGCATTAAGCGCTATCTGCAAGGTAAAGAACCGTGGGGCGAAGGCCAACTTCGTCATTGTCAAAAAATAGACCTTAGTCTGCCTACGGCTACCCTATTATTCGATTTGATGCTTTGGGACAAAAAGGCAGGAGAGATGGTCTTGCCCCAAAATATGACTCGCACACACATTACGGCAGCACTCGGTACCCCTGCACTCAAAAGACTCGATATGTTAACTGAACTTTCGCAAAGTGGTGTGTGTGCCACTGATTTTAGCGAAAACAACGCTGGGGTTTTGCGCCAAGCAGTAAGCCATTTATATCTTTTCGATCGAGAACTAACTTTTAACGTTTTTGGGCAATATAGGAACTTTTGGAAACTATTATTTGATGGTCTTTCCTCGGTAGATGTAGATACGCTAGAGACAGTTCGGATTGCATACCCGCCATTGCCTGAGGGCAAATTGACACCTTATGATCAGGCTCGAACCAAAGCAGCCAGTTCGCCAGACGTGAAGGAAATTTTAGGGCCGGACGTGCTACGAGTATTGACGCCCGCCGCGCAAGCCCACAATTCACGGGCACGGTTAATGCGCACATATGCGCCGCCTAAACAGTAATTATCGTCTATCGCGGTTGCCGTTGTTTTTGCGTTCGGGTTTGGTGGGGCTATTGCCGTGTTTGTGGGTATCGTGTTTTTCAATAAACCACAGTTCGATGGGGGTGCCTTCAAAATGGTAGCGTTCGCGCAGACCGCGCTCTAGGTAGCGGCGGTAGCTCCAGTGCAAAAACTTAGTGTGACTGCCAAAGATTTTAAATGCCGGTGTGGGGTTGTCGGTTTCTTGCACCATGTAGTTGAGTTTAGGGGCGCGGTTTTTAAGGCCAGCTGGTGGGTGGGCGTCGACCATCTCGCGTAAGAAGCGGTTCAGTTCGCTAGTGGGGATACGCTGCTCGCGTTTTTTAACGATGTCCAGAGCTA
>DASRJJ010000025.1:0-8093 GCA_035649555.1 Saccharimonadales bacterium (SeqCode) | reverse complement strand
GCTTGCCTTCCGCCGTGGGTTACCAGCCAAACTTGCAGCAAGAAATGGGTGGCTTGCAAGAACGCATTACCTCCACCAAACAAGGTTCAATTACTTCGGTGCAAGCCGTGTACGTGCCCGCCGACGACCTTACCGACCCTGCCCCAGCGACGACCTTTGCCCACCTCGACTCGACCATTGTGCTTAACCGCGCGCTCACCGACATTGGTATCTATCCGGCGGTTGACCCTCTCGACTCTAGTTCAACAGTCCTCGACCCAGAAATAGTTGGCGAAGAGCATTACCAAGTCGCCCGCGAAGTACAGCGTATTTTGCAGCGCTACAAGGATTTACAAGACATCATCGCCATCCTTGGTATGGAGGAATTGTCCGAGGAAGACAAGCAAACCGTGGCCCGCGCGCGCCGCATCCAGCGGTTCCTCAGCCAGCCATTCTTTGTGGCCGAGAAATTTACCGGCAACAAGGGTCAGTACGTTAGTCTCAAAGATACCGTCAAGAGTTTTAAAGAAATCCTCGACGGCAAGCACGACGCTAAACCAGAAAGCGCCTTCTACATGAAGGGCGCCATTAGCGAGGTAAAATAATGACTGAGTTTGGATATCGCGACGGCGGTTGGCCAGAAGATTATAACGATGATCGCTTAGAAAGCGAGTTTAAAGGTGACGACCGAGAAGTCCCCTTAGACGCAGAGGCTTATCCAGAAGTCGAAAATCCTGGTCCTTTAGAAGAAGTTGAGAGCTACGAGCCATTTGTAGAAGAGCTTGACATTGAAGGAACCCATAGGCTGCCTTATGGACATGGCGGGGACATCTAAATGAACTTCGAACTAGTCTCACTCGATGGTGTAAAGTTTAAGGCCCAGGCCTTTTCGGTCGTATTGCCAACGGCATCGGGCCAAATCACTTTACTTGCCCAGCACGAGCCGCTGCTTAGCGTGGTCGTGCCTGGCATCATCACTATTCGCCGCAATAAAAGCGATGCCGACACGCACCTGGAACATTACGCTACCTACGGTGGTGTGCTGGAAGTAACCAAAGACGGCGCGCGTGTGCTGGTAGACGAAGCCACCCACGGCGACGAAGTCAACGAAGCCGAAGCCCGCAAAGCCCACGAAGCCGCCCTTGCCCACCTAAAACAAGCCAAAAACCAGGTAGAACTGGACAAAGCCCAAGCATTAGTGGACCGCTCCGTCGTCCGCCTTGGCGTTGCCCAACTTCACCGCCGCCACCAAAGAAAATAAGTCCATTGTATTAGGTAGAATTAACAGAGGGTAATTTTAAGCTGCCAAAGTGTATGCGTGCTGTACTTGGGGCAAAAATTGGACGTTGTCCGGGCCGAGATTTTCGCCTGGTTTAGTGGGGTCAGGAAGGTTTAAAATAGTTTTTGCCGTAAAGACTGTTATTGCATCGCGCAAATTCTCATATCCTGGGTCGCCCATGTAGGTACTAATAAGTCCGTGAAGCTCCGGCAAGTGACCCATACTTACATGGTAGGCTTTACTGCCTTGCTCCCAGGCTGCCATGCTATCGAACCGGTGGTCAGGGTCGTCGGTTACTGCTACAAGATTGGCCTCGTGGTTTGGCAAAGCTAGCGGTACTTTTGTAATACCTTTTTGACTGATCGGAATATCTAAGCCGCTTTCTGATTGTACCCAAGAATAGTTGCCCGAAGGTTCCATAGCTTTATCGGCAACTTCGGTTCGCCGAACTGACTTGATGGCTACTCGGGCCAAGGCTGCCGATGTTTCATCAAAGCGTTCGGCAGTCATATCGGGGGAAATTTTTTGAGCGATCTCTAGTGCCAATTGTCGTTCTTCGGTAGCTGTGCGTGCAGGATGTTTATGGCGCGTCCGGTGTTTTGTGCCGGTAAGGGCGATTTTTCTCATGTTTTCAAATCCGGCGCATCCCCTATGGTTAAGGGCAAGTACGGCAACATCTTCAACTTGTAGCGTGTGGTGAATCAACTTTGCAAAGGTATCTACGGGTTGCTGTAAAGTTTTAGTCGCGCGGCTAAAACTGTCGGGTTTACCTAGCTCCATTGCCCCCGCCCATCCAAATGCTAGGCCGACATTACCGCCCAAGTATTGAATGCCGCCCCATTTCCAGCGGTCATCGCCACAACCAAGTACCATCATGCGTCCGGCGGCGCGGGCACTAGCAATAGTTCCAGGTATCCAGTACGGAGCTTTCTCCGCCAATCTTGTAGACGACATAGCCCTAAACAGTGCTTTATCCTTAAAAATAATATTATATATCAACAAAGGGGTGTTGTATAGAGTATTTTTATAATGACGTTGTAGATTATATAATATATTTATGAAGTTTAATGCGCTTAATTGTTCTACGGAAACGCGAATTTTTCCTATACCTTTTTCTGTGGTCAGGCATTATTTCGAGCAATTTAGTGGCTTTGATGAAGAACAAATTACATTGATTACTGGGAGTAACCAGGAAATCACTGTAGAAACCGACCCCACCCATCATTTATTGCGCTTAGTAGAGTGTCCTGATTTAGTTAAAAAACCAGACAGCGCGGAAGCGCGGGCGTATCGTGCTGGTGTGTGTATCGGCACGACGATTATTAGAAGTCGTATGGCACATTTATTAGGAAGGGGTGCTCTGCTCCACCTACTTAAAGTAAAACCCGACAAGCGTTATTTGGATGGGCCAGACCCTTTGGCGCAGATTTATTTTCAGACCGCTTTTGTAGATAAGACTACTGTCACCGGCGCTCTTAGGCTTACGGAATCTTTGACGTATGGTTTGTATACACACGATGACGTGGATGATGAGAAACTTTTTATCCCTTCCCCTTTAGCCAGGCTGGAAGATGCTTGGCATGAGAAAATGAGTTTTATGGTTGGGGGTACGCATTTAGATGAAACAGATAATATCGGCCTTGGAATTTCACATACTTTCCGGTTGTATTCGTTCCTTGAAGATCGGGCTTTAAAACAAGTTCCAATGCCTGCGGTTAATGTTTAGCCTTCGGCGTATTCAGTAATCTTTCCAAGGCTTGAATATCATCAAAATGGCTGAGTGTTATTAGGGCTAGGGCTAGGCCGTCGAATGCCGCCTTTTGTTCTTCGGGTGTTTCAAAGTGTTGTTGAATAAACGGCCGGGCCATCATAGTTAAGGTGTAAAAACGTTTATTGGCCTGCACCCAGCCTTCGTCGTGCAGCTTTTGGCGGTTTAGCTGGCGTAACCACTTCGCCACCGCCGCTTTGCTTGGGGTGGGAAGTGTGTGCTTGCCATGCTCCATTACTTGTATTCTAACGCGCTAGCTGCTGTTGACAATGCGGTATTTATCGCAAAACATTTGTGATATTGATTACGCGCGCAAAAGAGGTTATACTTATAGGCAAATAAATGGGCTAATGCCTCTAAATATCTATTCAAGAGAGATCTATGCAATCAACCACCACACAGTCTGTTATTTCGTTTGATAATACCAACGCTGGCCAGCTAACTGCACAGCGTTTGGATGATACTTTGGCCTGGGGACAAGGGTCTATCCGGCCGCAAGCCGACTACGCTACCCCTGAAGACGAGAAAAATCTGCTTGAAGCCGTACTGGCGTGCATTGAACCAGTCGCCAAAGACGAAGCAACCTACACCGCTTGCACCGATGGCCGATGTCCTGTCCGCTTGCTCAGTGACGAGCAAGTGCCGGTGCGTGAACAGCTCGTAGGTGCCGACATTGTCAGCGCTTTTTACGTGGCCGAAAATTTGTGCGAGAGTTTTTATAGGGACGCCAACGCACCCGTTGCAGACCGTGTTAAAGAGGTGGCCGAATTCTTGCAAACCAACGGGTTTAAGCCCAGCACTCACTTAGGGTGTGGCGCCGCCGCCGGTTTTACAATAATTACCGACAACGTTATTAAGTTTTCTGAAGATCCTGCTTACTTAGCCCGCGTGCAGGCTTTATTACCAGAAGGTGTCTTTAATAAGTCTCTTCACCAGAACATGATGCAGGCTAATCGGGTTCGTTTGGATGATGGCGCTTACGATGGCCTGACCGCCGACACCTTCGTGGACGCGGTCGAAGCGGTTAGTGGCAAACACGCCATTGCCGAACTTAAAGACGATGGCCGCGGTGTTCACGGCCACGTCGAGGAAGCCATTATTCGTTTGCGAACACCCGGCTTTGCCCTAAATACTGCTAAGCTCGCCGGGCAAACTGGCGGCCGCGAAGTCTTTGCTGTTAACGACAACCGCATGGACGCCCTGGCCAAGCTGTTTGGCCGCGGCCAAGACACTGACTACCAAATTGCCCGCATGAGCCTAGAAGATTTTGCCAGTACTGGTCACGGCACACTTGCTAAAGACTTGCCTACGTTTGTCGTTACAAAGTAAAGCTTAGAACCCCAAATATAATCACAAAAGTGAGTCTCCCCAGAGTGGAGCCCGAGTGCCGAGCTTTTGAGACCCGGCCGAAGCCGAGGCTCAAAAGGCGGTGCCGGCGCGTGAACGCTCACTTTTGTGATTATATTTGGGGTTTCGCCCGAGGAGTTTACAAAATAATATTCCTGCGCTACGCTTAAGGTAAGTAATAACCTTGGAGGGATCTATGCTTATAACCAGACGACGGGTCGCCATGTTGGCAGCCGAATTTTTGGGCACGGGCCTAATAACAACCATTGTTTTGACGCTGGGCACGTTCCAGGAAAGTGCGGCTTATTTTGTAGCACTGGGGGTCGGAGTATTAATTGCCGCGCTTATTTTGACAATTGGTATGGTGTCGGGGGCGCACTTTAACCCAGCCATTAGCGTGGGGTTGTGGACGGTTCGGCGCTCAAGTGCACTTAGAACTGTCAGTTACATTGCCGTACAGCTATTGGGCGCCGCTACCGCCTATGCCCTGTACACATACCTGTCAGATAGTCGGCTTGCCAATACTGGCGAATTTGACCCGCGGATTTTGCTAGCCGAAACTTTTGGTACTGCAGTGTTAGCCCTGGGGATTGCCGCCGCAGTATTTAATAATTACGAAGGCGGTAAGATGGCTGCTACGGTTGGCGCATCAATTGCCATTGCCATTATGGTGGCATCAATTGCTTCGGCTGCCTTACTTAACCCGGCAGTTGCTTTGGGTGTTGGCTCTTGGGTGTGGGGCACCTATGTGCTCGGCCCAATGCTTGGTTCGATTATCGGATTTAATTTGTACGCCCTACTCTTTGCGCCGACCAAGGAAGTCATTAAAACTAAAAAGTAGCCTAAGTATTTTGCCCCAACAAGTCGGATTCGAATTGGCGGATACCTGTCAGGCTTGGTTCGTACTTGGCAATGTCTGGAAAATTTAATTGTTGCAGACGTTGCCAAACGGCTTGGATTAGTTGTTTGGTGTGCGTTAATTCTGGTTCGGTAAAGGTAAGATCGAGGGCATAAATGGTGCCATCGTTGTCGGGCTCGATAAACTCTAGACGGCCCTTAGGTACGCGGTAGCCTTTAAAGCTATGCGAACCCTCGATGAGTAATTTGTAAAAATACAGTTGTAGCTTGTAACGATATAAACGCGCTTCACTCCCCCAGCGTGAAGAACTTTTGCCCGTTTTGTAGTCGACCACAGTGATGGTTTTGGTTTGATGGTCAATCTCCATGCGGTCGATTTTTCCCGACAAGTGGGCATCGCCGATAAACACACCTTCGTTCCGGAAGCTATACTCTGCCCTGTTGTTTGGCGTAAATAACTGGCCGCGTTTGGCTAGGTAGGTCCGGAGCGCCCGCTTGCCGCGGTCTTCCTCGAGCTGCCGTTGCTTGGGGGTTAGCTTTGCTTTTTGTAGGCAGGCGCTAAAATAATGCAAGGTTTGGTCGATAGTCGGCATAGCCCCTTGTTTGGTTGTAGTAAGTTGCACCCATTCAAGTGTGCTGTGAATGGCGTCGCCAAATTGGCTTTGGACCGTTGGTGCTTCGGGAAACCGTAAAATAGTTTTTAAAAAGACATTTTCTGGCCCGCCGTATTGCAAGTCGATAAATCGGGTCAGATCGGTGGGGCTCATTCGGTAATGCGATAAACGGTCGTGCAGCAAATTACGTAAAGAACTTGTGCTGCGGGCGGTAACGTGCCGCGTTTGCCAACTCAGTTCGAGTGACTCCAGCGTGGGTGCCTCGTGATCGCTTAAAATGATATTCTGTGCACCGCCCGGTAACACCATACTTTTAAAGGTGCCGTCCTGTTGCTCTTGTTCGTCGAGATATTTTAGTCTTTTGGTATCTTTGCCGCTAAAAGTACGCGCAAAACTGATAAGGTGCAGGCCTACTTTGGCGCGCGTGATGGCAACAAACAGTAGCCGCAGCCGTTCGTCATCGGTGGCACCAGCATGACGGATAGGTGCCAGGTTGTTAGGCAGTGTTAGTTTGTTGCTGTTACCGCGGGCTAATGTCCCCCAAATTTCGTCTTGCATACTCGGTAAAAAGACGTGCTCAAACTCTAGCCCTTTGGCCTTAAAGACGGTCATTAGCTGTACGGCGTTGGCTTGCTGGTTGTAGGGGCTGGTGTTGACCATTTGCTGGCCGGCCTCGGCATATAGCTCGGCAAAGGTTACGAGTGCTGGCAGGCTAAATGTCTCGGCGTTGGTTGCTTGGTAGTCCCGGAAGCGGGCACGTAAAACCGTAAGGTGCGAGATTGTCCCGTAAAACAGGTTAGGGTTTTTGGTTTGTGCTTCGGAACCGAGGTAATAGGTGCGTAGCGGCGAGCGCAAAGTTGCCTCGCTAGGCTCATTAGTTGGCACAATCTGATTGCCAATAAGGAAGTCAATCATTTGTTCGGCGGTTTCGGTCATTGTTCTGCCCGCTAGTGCCGAAAGCAGCACTGCTGGTTGCCGGAGCTTTGGGTTGTCATGCGCTAACAGTGCCATTGTCCAGTTATCTGTGTCGTCATCTTTATTTTGGTCATTTATGGTCCAGGCCAATTGCCAGACATCGCCAACCGGGATTTGCCAAAAATCAAAACTTAACACTTGCGGCCATAAGGCATTGGCCGCGGCTTTGTCGCGCGCTTGTATGGCTAACACTAGTTTGCTCATGGACAGAAGTTGTTTGACTATGGGCGCTTCAAGTACGTTTTCGCGTTTTTCGTAGCGGACGGGAATGTTACGTTTGGTTAGGTACGGTACGAGTGGTTCTAGTTGGCGGTGTTTGGGGGCTAGTACGGCTATTTCGCGCGCGGGGGTGCCGGACTGGATGAGTGTTTCAATGTGTGATGCTATCCAGTCGTATTGGGCGACGTCACTGAGGAGCTGTCGTCTTTCCACTGGAGCGCTGCCGGCCGGGGCTTCAAAGAGAGCGTTCACGCGCGGTGAGCCAACTTTTGAGCCTCGGCCTTCGGTCCGGGTCTCAAAAGTTTGACTCTCCGGCTCCACTTCGGGAAAGGGACTCTCTTTGAAGCCCCGGCCGGCAGCGCTCAACTCTTTGCTGATCCCAAACTGCCCGACTAATCTGGCTTCAATCTGTTCGGCAATGTTTTTAGCAGTGTGCAAAATGTCGGGTGTGCTGCGGTAATTTTCGGTTAGGCTGATGACTTTGACCTCGCGGTACATGCGGTAAAAATCGAGCATGTTGGAATATTGGGCGCCCTGGAAAGCATAGATGGCTTGGTCATCATCGCCGACGGCTAGAACGTTAGGCCGGCCTTCGTTGACTGGGTTGTCGGTAAGTAACTCTACCAGACGTAATTGCGTGGCGTTTGTGTCCTGGAATTCGTCTAGCATTATGTAGAGATATTGCTCTTGCAGCGTAAACTTAAGGTCCGGGTTTTGTTGTAGGGCTTGACCGGCTAGCATAATCATGTCGTCAAAGTCATACCAGCCCTGTTTTTGTAATGATGCATCGTAGGCTTCTAGCACATTTGCCAACGATTCGATGCGCTGATTTTTAAGTAATCCATCGAATATAAATTGGTTGTCAGTGTTTTTGGCCAGCCAATTGTTCTTCCAGGCGGTGAGTGGCTTTGTGCTATTTGCTGCTTCTGCAGCGGCAATTGCTTGGTTGAGATCGTGAACGGCGATAGCGCCGAGCGAGCCAAAACGGGGGTGTGCTGGCTGGGCGGGGATGTGTTGCCGGAGCTCGCCTAGTAACTGCTCAAATAGCGGCAAG
>DASRJJ010000024.1:0-6333 GCA_035649555.1 Saccharimonadales bacterium (SeqCode) | reverse complement strand
GTTGACCACCTAGGCTACGAATGGCTTCCTCCATATCTTCCTTATCAGCATCGGCCAACGGATTGCCTTCTTGGGGTATTAAAGGAATAGCCTTTTGGTACCAGCTAATTGCCGTCGCCTTGTCGCCGGCTTTGGTGTAGGCACGGCCTAAAACTGAGGCAATCTCGTAGGTCATTTTAAGGTCGGCAGCTTTTTCGTATGACGTAATGGCATCAGTGACTGAGCCGGCTTGCAAAGCCAGACTCCCCTGCTGAATGTACAACTGGTATTTTATGTCGTTCGAAGTATTGGGATCGTTGAGGCCGGCATCTATTTTCTGCTTTGCTTCGTCGAGGTTACCCACGGCGCGCAGGTTTTGAGCATCATCTACCACTGCGGGCAAATCTCGCTCGCGTACCTGGCTCTGTTGTGGTTCTTTATTAGCCGTGTACCAACGAACCCAAGCGCCTACCCCCCCGGCCAAGACAACCACTACAATCAACGTCACCACAAATTGCCAACGTGGTAATTTACTTTTACGATTACCGCTCCCAACATGCACTTCTTCGGCCATGATGATTCTGCTTACCCTTTTGCATTTACTATATCACGACGATGCCAAAAAAGAGCTTTGTTCCTGCACTTTTACTCATCCAGACAACGCCAAATGCAATTTAAGATAACATACCTCAATATGAGCCGCAATCGGCCGTGTTAAGCACGGAATTTACCCAAAGCTCAATTGAGATGGGGCAATGTCTCAGCAACCTTTATATATCAGAAACAGTAGATGGAGGAATAACCCGGCCAATACTACTGCCCATCTGATAAAATACTTGGTATGTCTTTATCTTTACAAATAGGCATTGTCGGCTTGCCGAACGTTGGTAAATCTACCTTGTTTAATGCCTTGACTGGTAATAATATTCTCGCGGCTAATTACCCTTTTGCTACTATTGACCCGAATACGGGCATTGTGCCGATTCCCGATGAACGCCTCTTCAAATTGGGTGAGCTATATAAAGCCCAAAAAATTGTTCCAGCGACCGTAACTTTTGTAGATATTGCCGGTTTAGTTGCTGGGGCATCACAGGGCGAAGGTCTTGGCAACCAGTTTTTAAGCCATATTCGCACCACCAATGCCATCGTGCAAGTGGTTCGTGCCTTTAAGGACAGTGAGGTAGTGCATGTTGATACCGAGATTAACCCTCAAAAAGATATCGACGTCATAAACACCGAGCTAGTACTGGCCGACCTGCAAACTGTCGAACGTCGGCTGCCCAAGCTCGAGAAAGAATCGCGGGCCAACCCTAAACTAAAACCAGTTTATGACACGATAGTTCGAGCGCAGTCGCTATTAAATGACAATAAACCGCTCAGCAGCACAGCCAATCTAGAGCTGGAACATTTAGCCGACCTGCAACTACTCACCGCCAAACCGGTCATCTACCTTTTTAATGTCGACGAAGCCGGCCTGAACGACCAGGCCCACCAGGAGGAACTGGCAAAACTGGTAGCCCCAGCCACCGCGCTTTTTGTGTGCGCCAAATTAGAAAGCGAGCTGCAAGGTTTGGACGCTGCCGATGCCCAAGAATTATTAGAAAGCTACGGCCAAAATGAGTCAGGGTTGGTGCAATTAATCCACGCCGCCTACGATGTGCTCGGCCTGCAAAGCTACCTAACCGCCGGCGAAAAAGAGGTGCGCGCCTGGACGGTGCGCAAGGGCGCTACTGCCCCACAGGCTGCGGGCGTCATCCACACCGACTTTGAACGCGGATTTATTGCAGCCCAAATCGTCAACTACAATGACCTCATCGCCGCTGGGTCTGAACAAGCCGCCAAAGCCGCTGGCAAAATGCGCACCGAAGGCAAAACCTACATCATGCAACCCAACGACGTCGTAGAATTCCGCTTTAATGTCAGCAAATAACGGATTAAATTGACCCTCTTTTATCAACATCGCCCACAGGCGTTTGATAAGACACTACTGGGAATTGACGGTCCATCATTCTTTTACCAATCCCGCGATGCCATAATCCCTGGGAAGTATTCTCTCCTGACAAGTCAACAATCATAAGTTCAGTAGCCTGATTGCGCACAATAGGGCCACTTTTGGGATTATTGCTCCAAAACAGCCCACCATATGGACTTACCTGCATCGCTCGCTCCAGCATACCAGGAGATTGGTGTAACTT
Source organism: Saccharimonadales bacterium (SeqCode) (assembly GCA_035649555.1). GTDB lineage: Bacteria > Patescibacteriota > Saccharimonadia > Saccharimonadales > UBA4665 > DASRJJ01. The sequence goes on along the minus strand of DASRJJ010000024.1, from coordinate 4,159 downwards.
TTCAATTAAAAACGGCGCTTTGTCTGTCCTAATTGTAAAATTGAAAGATGCCTGGCAGTCTTGGGGAGCTTTTGTATGATTGCCAATGTAGCGCGCATCAAACCAGGTGTTATAGCTAACGACTGTCAACTCGCCCCAACGGCTGCAACGCTACGTAGCTTGTTTTTGTATTCATGCGTTCTGGAGTAATAGCCTGAGCAACTGCCGATATATCGCGGAAGGCTGGCACCGAATAAAGGCCCTCGGTAAAATCCCCGTTGGCTACATTAGATATAACCGATTGCCACTCAAGTGTTTTACGCAAGCCCGGTATCGAACCGTCAGGAAATTTGCCAAATATATATGAGGGCGCATCCTGATTGCCGGTATTGGATTCTTCTCTGATAAATTTATCCAATACATCACCTAGGCGGACCTCTTCTGTGGTAAAACGCGGTAATGGTTCCGTAGGTGTAGTATCCTGAAACCCTGGCTGGTTCATAAACATACAATAACATAATTGTACTATCCAGTCAATATATCTTAAAACAACCTTGGGTATGCACGACGGTTAAGTAGCAGCGGGCCTTTAGTGTAAGGATTTGCCGGCAAAAAGCCTTGGCTGGGGCCACCCCCTTGTAAAACAATGCCGCCTACTTGCGTGGCGGTTCTTTGCTGATTTTGGCTGCGAACGGCATGGAGCTGCTGCAGCATGAAATGCTGCCGGATTTCCATCACCCGCGCTTGTGTTTCGTTTAATAATTGCCGTAGTCGTTTTTGGTTCCAACTTTTGAATACTAGGCTGCGATTTGGGGTTATGATCCGGACCGTGTTATCAAGTAGCCGTGCGTGATAATCGATTTCGGATATCATGTCGAACCGGACATCCTCTAGTGTTAAAAACATCGGCTTGCGGTCGATTAGCAGCAGCCGATGGTCAGTGAGACACAGCATGGCGAATCCGCCCTCATACCGCCCGTTCACCGCTTGAATAATTGTTTCCCCGTGGATCAATATATTGCAGAGTTCACGGACCTCTGCCCGCCCCCAAAACTTAAAGTTACATCCAGCCTTGTCGAGTTGCGCCTCTACTTGGCTTAGTGACACCATTCGTTATCCTCCTTCTCCAACATATTCGTTGGCCTAATCTATCTTACAAAAAACAAAAATGAACTGTCGGCAATTTTCCTCACGTCGTATAGACGATTAATATCACATTTTGTTTGCATTGCTCGTATAGATGATGGTATTATAAAGATGTGTTGACGACCCATAGCGAGACGAACGCGCTCGTCAACTTGTTCCACAAGGGAACCAGGTTACGATACGCGAAAGGTGAATACATCATCCGCCCAGGAGGCACTCCTCCGGGCGTTTTTTTTATATCTGAGGGGCTAGTTAAAGCCTTCGACATTACCAAATACGGCGAGGAAAACCTGTTAATTATCCGTAAACCAGGTGAGCTGCTTTGCCTTACGTGGGCAATCACTGGCGAGGAGCGTGACATTATTTACGCCGCACTAGCCCCAACTACTCTGCTGCAGATTAGCCGCGAAGATTTTTTGAAAGAAATTCATGAAAATAAAAATATAGCCCTGCCCTTGGTTGACATGCTTGCCGATTTGTACCGCGAGCATTCCAAACGAATCCTGACCCTAGAATATCGCACCGTCCGCGAACGCTTAGTCGCATTTTTGCTAAATGCCGCTGAACGATTTGGCGAAAAAACACATCAAGGAACGTTGATTAACGCCCCATTGCGCCATCAAGATATTGCCAGCTCCATAAGCGCCACCCGTGAAACTACCGGCCGAGAACTCTCGACATTGGAACGTATGGGCCTGCTGGAAAGCAAACAATCAATAATCTTGCTTAAAAATTTGCCAAAATTGCAGAATTACCTAGAATAACCTATTCTCGGAATGGATTCTGACGAGCTTGATCAAACAAAGCTTGTACTGTTACGCTATTGTCTTGCAATTGTTTTATCTGATTCACAACATCTTGGTCGATATTGGGCCGAGTGGTAGTATCGGCTTTGGATGCTATTTCCTCCTGCGTAGGCTGCACATTCCCAAGTGATTTGATTTTTATTCCTATAAAACCATACAGCGCCACTACTAGAACCACAAATAACAAAATGCGCAGTTTTAATGACGATTCCCATATATTATGCAATTGGCGCGTTAGTTGTAATGGCTTAGTTTCTTTGTTCATGGCTTTATATACTCGCTTATTACTAGCGTAAAACTTACTAAGTCGGGATTCTTGTTATCGGGTTGCACATTTATGCTGCTTACTTGGGCGGTGCGCCGGTTATGTTCTAACTTTGATAGGAAGTTTAAAAAGTTACTGTATGTTACTGGCTCGTTAGCCGCCTGCGTGACAGTAATCTGTAGGCGATATACGCCCCCAATACCCTTAACGGGCGTTACCTGCGTCAGCCCGGCTGGTGTTTTGGGTTTATCCGCTTCGCCCTCTGTTTTTTCACCTTCCTTAGGCGGGGCGGCGCCCAATGTCGAAGGCGGGAACGAGACCGAGCTTAGGCGTTTAATACCGCTTTTGCTAGCGAGATCTACAATTTCTGCCACAGTCTTTGCTTGATCTTTATCTTGGGGCACCACACTTTTGGCAATTTCGTTCAGATCGCTATATTTTTTAATATCCTCTTTGGCTTTAATAAGTTGCTTTTCTTGTTCTTCTTTGGCTTGCTTGGTAGCGCGCAAACCTACTAATTCTTTAGATTTGTCAGAAAGTGCTTTGTTAGCAAAGTAAACACTACCAACAAGCACTAGCCCGAGTATAATTAAAGCCCCGAACATTATCGTGTGCATGCGCTTACCATCCATTATTGGGCCGCCTTATCTGCATTAATAAATAGGAAGGGATTATTTTCGGCAAACAGCGCACGGATAGTAATGGCACAAGGGTATGCAGCAGCAATTCCAGAAGCCTCGGTGCTTGAACATGTAATGGTAACTATATCGGCTTTAGAAAAAATATTGTTGCCGGGGTCGGCCAAATTGGCTTGCAGCTGGGTGGCTCCAGCATAGTTCGTCGATCTTGCAGTGACGTCAATAGCCTTTTCGGTTTCAGAGATAGACAATCCAGCCAATACAACACCTGATGGCATGGTATTACCCAACCGAACGAGCAACTGAGAAAATAATATTTCCTTGGAAAGTACATCTACCATTAACTTCAAGTTATTACTAATAGTTGTAACTTCGCGTTGTGTGCCGGCTAGGTCCTGACTCGCCAAACGTTTATCGAGTTCAGAAATCGCGGCTTTGTTATTGTCTATTGAGCGGCTCATGGCTAGCAAACCAAAACCCATTAAAATGAACACGCCTGCCGACACGCCTACAAAAGCAAAACCCCAAAATAACAAACGGAAATTACGCCGAGCGTAATGGTAGTTTTGTTTTATCTCTGGAGGCAATAGATTGATCATGCAAACACCTCGTTGGAATCCACAATTGCCAGACCGGCGGCAGTAATATAACTGGCACGGTCGGCATTGTAAAAATGCTTAAGGTCGCCAAAATCTATGTAAGGCATCAGATCAAAAACTTTTGTGGTTAGCTTTAAACGGTCGGTTAAATAGTCGGTAAGGCCTGGCATGTTCGCCCCACCGCCCATGGCAACAATCTGGCCAATGGTCGGCTCGTTGATATACCGCTGCTCGTAGTAACGGATTGTACGCTGAATTTCCTTAACGAGCCGGTCAAGCGCCGGTTCGATGGCAGCAAGTATGGGTTCGCGCACATTGCTGGCCGTCAAACCGTATCGACTCTTGAGTATAAGCCCTTCGTTCGGCGAGACGTTAAGACTACGAGCAATGGCACGGGTAAGATCGTCCCCGCCAAACGAAGCTGTGGCTAGTGCGACAGTTCCTTTATTAAATACGGTAATGTCAGTACTGTCTGTGCCAAAATCGACGAGCAACGACGGCACTTTACTGGCAGCATCATGGCTAAACATGCGAGCGTTAGCGCCTATGGTAGTATCAAGCAATACTACATCTAGCCCTAACATACGTGCCAGTACCATGTACGAATCAATAATTTTTTTAGGCATAGCGACAATAAAGGCCTCTATACCCTCCTGATCTTCCCGGAGGATGTAGTAATCCAAATACAAATTTTGCGCATGGCCAGGTATATATTGTTCTGCCTCA
>DASRJJ010000023.1:0-4847 GCA_035649555.1 Saccharimonadales bacterium (SeqCode) | reverse complement strand
TAAAAGGCGAAGTGACCAAAAAAGTAACTGTTAAGTTGCAAGGTGCTTCTGCTGGCGCCGTAGCTGCCATCCAAAAGGCTGGCGGATCATTCGAAAAAATCGCCGTTGTAGCCCGCCCAGCTTCAAAAAAGCAAACTGAAGAAAAATAGACTTTTAGCTTGGTAGCTCGTCTAGGCGTACATTGAGTAGCCGGTAGGTTGGCCATAATCTTGGGTCTAAAATCCCATCTGTTAAACCGTCGAACCCTCGCGGTCCTAAAAGGCCTGCTATATCGTTTGTTGTAAGACCGTATACATTATAGATATCGATCCCTGCAATACCCTGGGCGCTAGTATATAAACTGCCACCGAACTCCTCGGGACGGAACGGTTCAAATCGGGGATTGTCAGCAAGAGCCAAAAAAGCGACATGCCTACCAGAATCAAATTCCCTGAGACGTTGAACAAGCCGGTCAGAGGCAAAAACCTCTGGGTCCCGGCCTCCATTGTGGTGGTAGATGTCACCGGCATAGCCGCTGGGTAATTCAAAACGTACCCGCGCGGCTTGTTGCATAGCCATTGCGCCTGCCTTGCGCAAATCGCTGGTAGCTGCTATATTGCCGAGCACTTCACCGTATAATTGACCTCGGACACCATTTGAAAAACAGCCCACTTGCGAGCCGATGCGAATACTTCCGCTTGGGCGAAAAGCAAGCGCTACTGCTACTGTATTATCTTGTGCCAAGCGTTCCTCGGTTACCACGGCAGGGTCAAAAGCTAAAACTTCCCCATGCATTGCCATATTGTCACCCTCCTTTAAATCCTTAGTCTAGGTCATATTATAAATTCTTATGTTTATCACAATCAACCTTAAGCTGGCAACAGCAGGTAAAGCTGCTATACTGTAGGAATTAGAAAGAGGCAAAAGGGTAAAAAGTGAACTGGAAAATCATTTTAAAGTCTTTGGCGCATGGGGATATGCGCAAACGTATTTTGGCTGTAATTGGTATTTTGTTAATTTTTCGGGTGCTCGCGCATATTCCAGTGCCGCTGTCCGACCCTCAAACACTAAAACAAGTACTTGATAACTTATTCACCTCGGCCGATTCACCCCAACTACTTAACTTTATTAATATTTTGTCGGGTGGAGCTTTGGCAAACTTCTCAATTATGCTTGCTGGGCTTGGGCCATACATTAATGCCTCGATTATTATGCAGCTACTTACCAAGGCTATCCCTAAAATGGAAGCCTTGCGTAAAGAGGGCGAGTACGGTCAGAAAAAGATTAACCAGTACACGCGCCTATTAACCTTCCCTCTAGCGATTTTACAGTCAATTGGCGCAATTTATCTTATCAGGCAGACAGCACAAAGTGTAGGTGGTATCGGCGATATAACCGCAAATACCTCAATTTTACAGTGGGTACTTATGGTCGCTACCCTAACCGGTGGGTCGATGCTGCTTATGTGGCTTGGCGAACAAATTACTGAACGTGGCGTGGGCAATGGTATTTCACTGCTTATTACCGTTGGTATAGTTGCCGGGCTACCGGGTACTATTAGCTCCTTGGCAAGCTCGATATTTAATTCAGAGAGTCAATGGCATCTATTTGGCTGGACATTGCCCATCGACAAGGGGGACTTGTTATTTACAAGCGTTCTTGTTGCGAGTATTTTAGCGGTGACCTGGTTAGTTGTTAAGCTAAATGAGGCGGCCAGACGTATTACCGTTAACTACGCCAAGCGAGTTCAGGGTAATCGCACATATGGGGGTATTACTACGGTGCTGCCTATTAAGCTAATCGGTGCCGGGGTCATTCCAATCATCTTTGCGGTAGCATTTTTGAGTGTCCCTAGTTTTGTCGGGCAACTTCTTACGGGGGCGGGCAGTGCAGGTTGGCAGCAGTTCGGTGCGAACCTAGTGCAGTGGTTCCAGCCACCAACCGCAGCGACCTTTGTGCCATCCGACTGGCACGCCTGGATTTACCCCGCAACATACTTCTTTTTTGTCTTTGTCTTTACCTACTTTTACACCAGTATTACCTTTAACAGTAAAGACATTGCCGAGAACTTACAAAAGCAAGGTGGCTTTATTGAAGGCGTACGGTCTGGTGCACAAACCGAGCACTACTTAAGTAAGACCGTTAACCGGCTAACACTATTCGGCGCAGCGTCGCTAGGCGCACTAGCTTTGTTGCCTATTGTTGGACAAGCATTTTTACGAACAGACATTGCAATTGGCGGAACCAGCCTTTTGATCTTAGTATCTGTCTCGCTCGAAACCTTACGCGCTGTAGAGTCCCGCGCGCTCATGGTCACGTATGACCAGTATGCACAGCCTGATTTTTTTCATGAATCGAGCAATAAAGACACCGATGGCCCCAAAAAGCGGCGCTTTAGCCTCATTCCATTTCGTCGCTCCAAAAAATAACATGCAAACACCGCAAATACACGAGGCTACCTTTGAATGTGCTACGTCGAAACTAGCATTTAGTTCAACTGCACCAGGTGAACTAAAGCCAAACGTCCCGTACCAAGCTGAACTTATATCAATTGCAGATATCGGCGGTCACCTTAAGACCATGCGAGGAGCAATGAAGCGGGCTGAGTTTGCTAGGCAATGTGGCCTGTCAAAACCAACAATTTCCGATGTTGAGTGTGAACGTGTCATCCCCTATCTAGAAACCGCAGATAAAATATACGGGAAATTAGGCGGAGGTTTGCTTTGCCTAGCAATTTCTTCGGTAGACCTCGATGCCTCAAAAAAAGTTTTGTATATAGCCGGACCTGATGATCAGATCGCGATTAAGCCATGGTTTGTGGAAAAGTACAAAACGCAAGGTAAAACTGGCTCCTATTTAGCAGAGCGTGCCGAAATTCCATACAATAACCTGAAGGCTTACGAAGCATCAGAGGTGCAACGCCATGTAAGACCCCTTGTTCTGGAACAGTATATTTCAGGAATGCTAGGCATGCAGCTAGAGTTTTGTGGGATACGTGGGGCAGTCTAGGACTTCTTAAGAAACTGGCGGGAGAATGCCCCCAACACAGAAGGTAGCTAGTTTACTTATTATATTGTTGTAATTGAGGCGACCTTTTGTTATAATTAACTCTTGTTATATTTATGGCTGGAAACAAGCAGGTTATCGAGTTAACAGGGACGATTATCGAGACCCTCCCGGGTACTCAATTTCGTGTCGAGCTTGAGAACGGTCATCAAATCATAGCTCATGTTGCGGGAAAGATGCGTAAGCACTACATTCGCATCGTGCCAGGCGACAGCGTAACGGTCGAGTTAACTCCTTACGATCTCAGTAAGGGTAGAATCACCTACCGCAAAAGCTAATATTAAACTAAGCAGTGTGTTGTGCACCAGGGAAGGAGCATGATCCGCATGAAAGTGCGTGCAAGTGTCAAAAAGATGAGTCCAGACGACAAGCTCGTGTGGCGAAAGGGACGTGGCCGCGGCAGTAAAGCCAAGCTATACGTTATCAATAAAATGAAACCTAAGCATAAGCAGAGGCAAGGTTAGTTATGGCGCGAATTTCAGGAGTTACTATTCCGGCCGAAAAGCAAATTCATGTTGCTTTGACCTATGTATACGGGATTGGTCCTAAAACCAGTGCAACTATTTTGGTTAGTGCCAAGATTGACCCAACGGTTCGCACTAAGGACCTTACCGACGCCGAGGTCAGCCGAATCCAGGACACTATCAACGAAAAGTACGTAGTTGAGGGCGAATTGCAGCGAATCGTTAGCGGCAATGTTAAGCGCCTTAAAGACATTGGCGCCTACCGTGGGCTTCGCCACAAGGCAAGTTTGCCATCACGTGGCCAACGCACCAAGACCAATGCTCGTACTCGCCGAGGTAAAAAGGTGACTGTCGGCGGCACCGCTAAGAAGGTTGCTTCGAAGACCTAGGATGAAGGAACAGATATGGCAGAAACAACTACCACTCCCGAAGCACAAGCAGTAGCCCCAGCTACCGAGGCACCACTTGCCGCACCCGCAGCCGCTAAGAAGAAAAAATCTAAGCGCGCTGTTGCCGCTGGCCAAGTGCATGTCTATGCTTCGTTTAATAACACTATCATTACCGTTACCGATGCCAAAGGCGGCGTGTTAGTAGCTTCTAGCGCCGGCGCCTGCGGATTCCGTGGCTCTAAAAAAGGCACTGCCTACGCAGCCCAAGTTGCCGCCGAAAAGGCAATTACTGGCGCAAAGCAAGCACACGGCCTTAGCAAAGTGGATGTCTTTATTAAGGGTATTGGCCTTGGCCGCGATACAGCCGTTCGTGTCCTACAGTCGCAAGGTATTCAGGTAGAGAGCATTCACGATATAACCGGCGTTGCCCACGGTGGCGTTCGTCCGCGAAAGGCTCGAAGGGTTTAGTATATGGCACGCGATACACAATCTATTGTTAAAATGTCCCGCCGCGAAGGCTACGCCTTACACCCCAAGGCTCACAAGGCATTGGTTAAGCGTCCAGGTGGCCCTGGCCAGCATGGTGCTGGTGGCCGTGGTGGTCGCCCCGGTTCTAAGACAAGCCAATATGCATTACAACTACGCGAAAAGCAAAAGGTTAAACGCTTGTACGGCTTACTTGAAAAGCAATTTTCTAACCTGATGGCTGAGGCTAGCCGCAAGCAAGGCCAATCTGGCCAGGTGTTACTCCAATTTTTGGAACAACGTCTAGACAACGCTATTTACCGCGCCGGCTACGCACCATCACGCCGCGCCGCACGGCAGCTTGTAACCCACGGCCACTTTATGCTGAACGACCGCCGCACCGATATTCCATCGATCCGTCTGCGCGTTGGGGACAAAATCACCTTGCGTGACCGCGCCAAGCAAAACGAATATTTCAAGAAGC
>DASRJJ010000022.1:0-12868 GCA_035649555.1 Saccharimonadales bacterium (SeqCode) | reverse complement strand
GCAAGGCTTATTTTTTAAGCGGCGGCCTGCCTGGGCTTATGGCTAGCATTTTAACCGAAAATCAAGATCACCCCTTGCTGGCCCAAGTAACTACGGCAAAAGAACTCCTGCAAAAGTCCGCTTTTGAACGCTTAGTCATGGTCGATACCCTAGCAAAGCAAAAAAGTGGACTTTTGCAGCTTTTAGAAGCCTTGGCGCGTATAGCAGCGAGCGGTTTAAATCAGGCGAGTGCTAGCCAAGATCACAAAGCCCTAAAGCGTTGGCATGGCATTCAAAAAGAGGTATTTGCCGCCCAAGAAGCGCTATCCAAAAGTGCAAATCCTAAACTCCTACTCACCCACATGTTCTTACACCTTTAATGCTTTTGGGTGAACATTCTACTAAAAAACTATAGCTCATTGCGGCGAGAAGCTATATACTACCTTCATACTATGTTTGAGCTTGCCATTGTCGCAACCTTTGGTCTTCTCGCGTTCCGCAATACGCGGCTTCATGATGACGAGTTTGACCAAGCCACCCGCAAAATTAGCGGCAAAGTAGGTAAATTGTGGGATATTGCCCACCAAGGCATGCGCGAAAATCGCTTTTTGCGCGCTGAAAAAGCGTTACTAACTATCCTTAAAATTGACGAACGCAATGCCGCGGCTTATAACCGTTTGGGCATTTTGTACGCTAAACAAAAAGAGTACCGCGACGCGATTGACTGCTTCGAAATCGCTAGTTCTATTGAGGCGACCCCGTCAAGCTTACATAACCTAGGCCTTATTTACTTCGAAACCGAAAATTACGCCAAGGCAGCCATAGCCTTCGAACAAGCCCTAAAGTTAGAAGATTCGCTAGCCGCCCGCCATGTAGCCTACGCCAAAGTGCAGGAAAAATTAGGTAACGAAAAATTAATGCTGCAGTCGCTTGAGCGGGCAGTCGAGCTAGAACCAAACCGCGAAACCTTCGAGCTATTGCGCAAAGCCTACCAAGACCGCGGCCTGCAGGCCGAAGCGGATATGATCGAACAGAAACTCCACAAACTCATCGTACCATCTGGCCATTCCAAAAAAATGGTCCGCCCCGCCAAACGCGTGGTTGTTTAGATTCTCGTAACTGTCCCAGACGCCTGCTTAGGAGCTCCAGTTAGTAAGAACTACCTTGACGCCCCGAATAAATTCGTACCGTGAGCAGAACACATCTGAGGGCATATCTTCGACAAAGCGTTGACATATCGCATCAGCCGCACTCACATTGCCTCTAACACCCGTCAGTACTAATGCTGCTAAAGTCACACCAGCCGTCTCTGAACCTATTGCGCCAACATACTGGTCAAATAGCGGCCCGTCAGCGACGACATCGCCAGGTGCTGGCGGATAATTATTGAATCGATACATACTTTCCTTCTTAACAACTTGCTCGGAATCGTCGTCAGCATTACTACTAGTAATTGGTGCAGGGAGAGGGATTCGAACCCCCGAAGGCGAAAGCCAGATGATTTACAGTCACCCGTGTTTGACCGCTTCACTATCCCTGCATGTTAAGTCCGCGAGCCAAACCAGCGAAGCGTTTGGCGAGCGAAAGGAGGAGTCCTACTAGGTCCTCCAGCAAAATGCCGGAAACTTGTTTTGCGGCATTTTGCTGGAGGGCTGGAAGGTACTCGGACGTGGAGCCGGCAGAGGGATTCGAACCCACGACCCGCTGTTTACAAAACAGCCGCTCTAGCCACTGAGCTATGCCGGCTTAACAGATGAATTTTAGCAAAAAACTTCGCTTATAGCAACGCAAGAGTCTACTTGGTGTTTTTGTGAGTGTTCATAAACTCGTCAACCAGTAAAATAAACTTTTTCTTGTCATCGATAGTAAGCTCATAATAAAACGGTTTCAGGGCTTTGGGCAAAGTTGGCCGGAAGTGGACCAGCGGATCGTCACCGCGGTGGGGGACCTCCATGATCATCGTGTCGTTTGGCACCGTGTCCTGAAAACACATATCACTTACCATCACAGACCACATTTGATTTTTGGGTATGTGGCCTTCGGCCCGGACAGTCGCTTGCAGCTGGATGCAGCGCGGGCCATGGCTGGCGGCGGTAATTTGGATGACCTCCCGAACCTCCTCCTGCTTAAAAATCTGGGCAGCGGCTTGAATTTCCTCCATTGTATTCTTTATAACTGGAGTAACGACGATCCCTTGAAACAACTTACGTAAATCGGCTACTTGTGCGTCAGTAAATGTATCCAGGTACTTTTTGAGACGTGCATGTCGGCCCAGCTCATGAAAGTGATCAAGCAAATATTGTTTGGTGTACTCGCCTTCGAGCAATCCATCCCTGGTAGCGGATGTAGTGCCCATAACAATTGCCGCAATTTGTTCGGAAGATTTATGTAGTATTAATTCTACTAACTTGGTCAAATCCCCTAGGCGATCCTCTCCGGGTACACCCCATACCAACTTTTCCCAATCGATAGTTTGCGGATGTCGTACATGTACGAGTACTCCGAACTTTGTCATGCTTCTCCTTCCTTGTCGGATTTATTCTAACGCACTTATGGTTTTAAACAAAGCTTGGTAAAAATTGTGTTTTCTGCTATTATTATCCCATAAAAATGCCGTTGTAGCTCAGGGGTAGAGCACCTCCATGGTAAGGAGGGGGTCCGGGGTTCAATTCCCCGCAACGGCTCCATTTATTTTGTGAAGTTTACTATTTATGTCAGAAATTTCCGATCTAGAGATTAACTCTTTTTTAAACCCTGAACACTGGGGCTTGAATGAACACGGGGACTACCACGAAATTGGCCACGGGGGTGAACCATGGCCAAACCCGTTCGTTCCAGTAACAGTATTCGAAGCACAACTTGTGCGTACAATATTAGCTAACTATCAAAAAGCAAAAAACAAGCAAATTCCAGTAGTACTCGAGCCAGGCGATATCTTTGACAGACAAAAGTATTCCGACGGCACTGTGTTCTTAACCATGGGTGAAAGCTTAATTAAACCTAACGACCAAGAAGCAGTAGGTATGGCTGATTTTCTATACGTACCCGTGGGCAGTAAACCTGGCATAAACGACGAAAGCAGAGAACTCCGGGGGCATGGATATTTGTATACTGCACAACAGTGGGTTAATGTCATTGCTGACCACGAAAGACCTTACATGATAAGGGCTGAGGATGTAAACGGTAAAAATCCTAGGGGGATCGACGAGAGTCAGATCCGACGGAGCTTACAAAAATATGAAGTCGGCAAAACGTATCATTTTACCAGTGATCACAGAGAAACACTAAAACGTGTTAACGCACACATCATCTATATGGGCGGTGTTAAAGCTCTCGCATAAATTCTAAATAACTGATTCAGGTTACTGCATGAGTAAAATTGCCTCCGGCCCCTTTCCTACAAAATCTTTAGCGTATGCCCACCCTGGCTATTGGGGGGATATACTACTGAACGCCGCCGCTCCAGCGAAGCCGTGGGAAGACCCCAATAGGCCGGCTGCATCGAGCGTTGCACACAATATATTAAGAGAAGTATATCATAACGGGTATGAGATGGGCGCCGAAGCTATGACGCTACCAAAAAAGGTAGGTGGAACAGTTTTAGCTATAGATAGTGAAATGCTAATAGCCTATCATAAACCCACACTCGATCAATCAATGTTTGATGCCATTGCGCCGCCGCAGATGCCAACAGAATACTTACCACCCTTTCATTCGTTTATGCTAGATCTTTCCCCGGCGCTTGGCCAAGGTCGCCGCCGCCTGTTTTACGTTCGTCATACTGCCGTCGCTATTATGACTAGCGCGTTTGGCCATGATGTGGACTTTTACCGTACCGTTGTTTGGCCGCACGAGGCACTTTTCCAGCTAATGCAGGCTGAGCCGGATTTTGAGCTCGGCGCAGTTCGACAACTTACATATAAAGAGCCGCGAGAACCAGGGGCGCGAAAAAACAAGGTAGCTGCACAACTGCTTTTACGTGATAATAGCGTGTCTATTTTGTATCCCAAACATGCATAGAGTAACTAAGGAAGCTGTTTACAAACACTTGTCGATCTGTTAAAATTGCTACATTATGGCGAAAAAAGGCGACAAAAGAAAATTAATTGGACTAGTCAGCGAAGAATCTGGCGAGCGTATTTACTACACCAAAAAAAATACCATGAACACGCCCGAAAAACTAAGCCTTCGTAAGTACAGCCCCAAGCTGCGAAAGCATGTTATTTTTACGGAAACCAAGAAAAACCTAGGCCGTAACGAAGTAAAGCCTAAAAAATAAAACCACTTAGTATATAAGGCCACGGGAAGTGGCCTTTTTTATTTTGTCCAATCTGAGACAGAGAACCCACCATGAACCTGCAAAACACTACCTGTTATATAAGAACCAGCCGAAGACGCCAATAGGAGCGCTGGCCCCACAAGCTCGTCGGGCTCTCCAAATCGACCCAATGACGTATGCTCGACAATCCATTCATAACGGCTACCGCTTTGTAAAGGCTGCGTGAGCGGTGTGTCAATAAACCCAGGTGCGATACAATTAGCCCTAATACCATATTTACCCCACTCTCTCGCCTGAACTTTAACGTGCTGAGCAAGCGCAGCCTTTGTCATGCTATAAGGCCCAACCTCTGGAATGCCGTATTCACTATTAACTGAACCTAGGTGGATAATTGACTTATCTTCTGTGGGATGGGTTTTATGCCGATCGACCATATGCTTAACAACAAGTTTTGAGAGAAAAAAGGGTGCTTTCTGATTGACCGCGGTAATCGCGTCATAGTCTTCCTCGGTGGTTTCAAGGATAGGTTTGCGGCGGTTTATGCCAGACCCATTTACTAGCACATCAATTTTTTCAAAATCATGCACTACGTTAGCTACAAGGGCGATACGGCTCGAACTATTTGTTATATCTGCCGGATAAGAACGACATTTCGGACTGGCCATATCGCTTTCTAAAACCCTAAGCGCACCGTTTCTTACATCGGCCATGGCCACATAGGCCCCTGCCGCTGCAAAACCAGCAACCAACCGTTGGCCAATTCCGCCCGCCGCACCAGTCACTAACACAACCCGATCTGTCATATCAAACAGTCGTTCCGGCCTAAGCTCGTCTAAAGACTTCACATCATGATCCCAAAATTCGTTTAAGGGCAAGCTCGAAGGCGGCTTGCTTAAAACTCACCCCTTGTTCTTTGGCGTATGCCATAGTGGCTTGGGCTGCCGGGACCAAAATATCAGCAAGCTTAATGTTGACCTCGTCTTCATCCCAATGCTCATTTTTTAGGTTCTGTTGCCACTCCAGGTAGGACACAATGACTCCACCGGCATTAGCAATTACATCAGGTAAAATAACGACTTTCTTTTTTAGAAGTACCTGTTCGGCTTTTTTGGTAATCGGTCCGTTAGCAAGTTCTATAATAACCGCGGTCTTAACCGCGCCGACGTTCGCCTCGTACACAGCGTTCTCTAACGCTGCAAGCACTAAAATATCGGCTTTGGCACCAATAATTGCGCCAGACGGTAGCACTTTAGCGTCTTTTAGGTCATCGAGATCTTCTGGCCGCGGGTTGGTAGCAGCAGTTTTGGATACATCTATACCATCTTTGCGTAGCCATGTATGCTTGCTGTTAGCCACAGCAACCAGCTTGAGGTTAGGGTACGGACGTAAAAGTTCAGCAAAGAAGTAACCAACATTGCCAAAGCCCTGCAACGCAATGGTTAACTCTTTGTCTAACATATTTTCTTCTTTAAGGTATTCAACCAGGGTTATAACACCGCCGCGGCCAGTGGCGGCTTCGCGGCCTAGGCTGCCACCTTTGCCGAGCGGTTTGCCAGTAAAACTGCCGGGGTCTTTTTTGCCGGTAGTTTTTTCTAACTCGTCGGCCATCCAATTCATAATTTGGCCATTTGTGTTAACATCGGGGGCTGGAATGTCCTTTTTAGAACCGATGTGCGGTGCCAAATGCCGGGCAAACCGTCGCGACAGTTCTTCAACTTCGGCGTCAGATAAACTATGCGGGTCAACGGCAATACCGCCTTTGCCGCCGCCCAGGGGCAGACCAACTGCGGCTGTTTTTAGGCTCATCAGTGTGGCGAGTGCCCGCACTTCGTCAAGGTTTACATTGGGGTGGAACCGAATACCGCCTTTGTACGGTCCAAGCCTGCTATTATGCTGCACACGATAGGCTGGGTAGGTAGTGCCGCTAACTTCTATTTCAAAAACATGTTCAGCCTCGGCCTCTAAAAATGCTTCTACCACCTTGGGGTTGTAGCCCAGCTTGGTCGCAGCTTCGCGAATCGTAGCCTGGGCAGTTTGTAACATTTGTTTGCTCATGCATAAAGTATACGCCTAAAAAGGGTAGTGCAAAATTTGGCTAATG
Organism: Saccharimonadales bacterium (SeqCode); assembly: GCA_035649555.1. GTDB lineage: Bacteria > Patescibacteriota > Saccharimonadia > Saccharimonadales > UBA4665 > DASRJJ01. The sequence continues at coordinate 6,509 of DASRJJ010000022.1, read as the reverse complement.
CATGGGAACGGGTGGCGCAGGTTTTGCAGGGTGACACTGAACGCCCAAATTTTGGAGTATGTCCGCAAGCGTAGCTGTTGGCAAACCGAGTATATTGTCATAGGCACCTTCGATGTAATCAATAAGCGGGGCTGCTCCGCTTTGGATGCCATACGAACCAGCCTTATCACGCCAGTCGCCAGTAGCTATATATTCGTCGATGAGCTTTTTATTTGCCGGCTTAAAATGAACATTTGCAAGCACTGCTTCGACCACCTCAAATTGTAACTCAAGGCACACGACAGCAAGGCCCGTGCCAACTTGGTTTGTTTTACCTGCTAGATTGTGCAATGTGGCATAGGCTTCGGATTCGTCCTTAGGTTTGCCTAATTGTTTACCATCAACTAGCACAATTGTGTCGGCGCCAATAACAATCGCCTTGGGGTGCTTTTTGGCAACATCGTGCGCCTTACCCAACGCTAGTTCTATAGCTACTTCTTCGATTGGTCTGGCATGATCCAGGTGTTCTTCGAACTGGCTTGGCAGCACAGTAAACTGCACGCCCATTTGTGCCAATAATTCTTTACGGCGCGGCGACTGGCTAGCGAGAATTACTGGACGGTGCATGTGCTTATGATACACCACATGGGGCAGTAAGTCGTTTTCTGCTGCTACGGGGCAAGGGCAGGCACTTGTACATAAGCATCACTAGTATTTAGTGGAACATTTCACCGCGGTTTAACATATCGGTAAGTTTAACAATCCTGGCTTGGCGAGTTTCGGGTTTTCTGGCAGTTTGAATACGCCACAGCACGGCGTAGCGATTTGTTTTGTTTAGATTTTCAAAAAAACTTTTTGCTTTTGGGTTGTGGGCAAGTGCGGCCGCAAAGTCATCGGGTACTTGAATATTGGCTGATGAATCATACGCTTGGGCCCAACGTCCATCTTTTTTAGCGGCTTCTACTTGGGCTAATCCGGCTGGTTTCATTTTGCCGGCTTTAATAAGTTTGTCGACCTTGCTGACATTACGCTTGGACCACACGCTCTTGGCCCGGCGGGGGCTGAATTTTTGCAAATAGTACGTTTTGTCGAAAGGTTTGAGCTGCGCATCGATCCACCCGTAACACAAGGCAATGTCGAGGGCTTCGTCGTAGGTCATTGTTTGCAAACCCGACGCTTTTTTAGCAAACTTCACCCATATACTCTCCGGCTGCTCGTGGTGTTTAGCTAGCCAAGTTTCCCACTCGACCGGAGTCTTGCAAAATATCACTGGGCCAATTGCCGCTTCCATACTTCCATAGTATAGTAAGGACAAATGGCGAATGCAAAAACGCAAAATGTCACTGGGCATGCCAAACGCCTGAGCCAAAATACGAAGGTTCGCTTTGCAGCCGTCGGCGTGTTCAATACATTATTTGACTTTGGTATTTTCAACTTTTTACTGCTTGTATTTTCGGTGGCAGCTGTACCGGCCAATATTGTTTCGGCTACCAGCGCTATGATTGTCAGTTATATGCTAAACAAAAAAGTAGTCTTTCGCCACGAAGGTGCGCATACCGCACAACGTATCGTACTCTTTTTTGCAGTAACGATTGTAGGTATTTGGGTGATACAAAACCTCATAATGGTAGGGGCATTAGGTATTCTGAAGGAGATGTTTGACCCGGCGCCAGATTCCTTTTTGCTATGGTTCCTACAAAACTTTGCTAAAGGCGTGGGTGTAATCGGCAGTTTGGCGTGGAACTACTTTGGTTATAGCCGGTTGGTTTTTCGAAGTCCAAATCCAAAGGAAAAATAGTGGGTCGCGACATACAACAATCAGGTTTTGTTAGATTCCTACGCCACTATTGGCTTGGATGGGTGCTTGCGACCGCAACTGCCAGCTTTGGGTTGACACTATGGATTGGCCTGCAGCAAAGTGTGTGGTTTGACGAGGCGTATTCGATCTCGTTAATCAAGCAGTCGTACAGCCAGCTCGTATCACTCACGGCCGTCGATGTCCACCCACCGCTGTACTACATACTCTTAAAATTGTGGTCTGGAATATTTGGCACGGGTGAAATTGCCCTACGGAGCTTTAGCGCGCTATGTAGCGCAGCGGCCGTAGGCGTAGGGCTAGTTATGCTACGCCGCCTATTTGGGCTGCGCGCCATGGTATTCGCCACACCTTTGTTAATACTGGCACCGTTTTTAGTACGCTACGGGTTCGAGATTCGTATGTATGCACTGGCTTCGCTTATTGGCGTGGGAGCGACATACGTGTTGGTACGCGCCACACAGCAAGCTGGCCAACAAAAAACTCGTTGGTGGATTTTGTATAGCGTACTAGTTGCGGCCGGAATGTACACCCTGTACTACCTGGCATTTGTCTGGATCGCCCATGTGGTATGGCTACTGTACCGCCTGTTTGCTAAAGATACTCCGTCTAACCTGTCGGTTAAGCCCTTATTAGCTTACATTGGGTCGGTCGTATTATACCTTCCGTGGTTACCATCGTTTTTGGAGCAGTTTAGGAGCCCGGCACTTAGTGGCATTGCCCAACGGGTGGGTTGGGAACAACTAACCACCATTTTTTCATTCACCTTTATTTATATGCCGCAGTGGGCACTTAATAAGTGGGGCTACGCGCTGATATTTGTGATTATAGTTGGCATGGTTGCTTTGGTAGTCCGTGCCTTGCAAGTTGGCGGCCAGGCCAGGCCATACATTTGGCTACTAGTTTTTTATTTTACAGTACCGATTATTATCATGATTCTTGGGTCGTTGCCACCCTTGCGGCCACTATTTGTCGAACGCTATATTTCGCACTTTGACATAGCTGGCTTTTTACTGATTGCCGCCTGTATAGGGGTGGTATTCCGCAACAAACGAACATACGCAGTATTATTTACGGTACTACTTACGGGCGTGTTACTATACGGCGTTTGTAATCTTCAAAAGGCAGGCAACTATAACTTCCAAACGTTAAGCCGTCCCCAAACTCGGCAGGCGGTGGAAGCTATGGGTCGCCAATGCCAGCCTGATAGCGTTATTATTGCCGGCTCGCCACTCATTTATTTTGAACTTATCTACTATTTGCCAAATTGCGACGTTCGCTTTTATAGTTCGCACCCCATAGGTCCGGGCGGCGGCTACGCCACCATTTACCAAAGCCCCAAGCAGTACTACAATGACGAACCGCTGCAGGTGTCTACAATATACATGGTATACAGCGGGCAAAAACCATCGTTATCGCCAACGTTCCTTAAAACCTCCGAGCAAAGCTTTAAAGAATATCGCTTGGCCATTTTCAAACAACAGTAGCGTCGTTATACAACCAACAATGCACCTAGAAAACACAAAGCCATAGCGGCAAATTTATGCCAAATGTATGTGCGTTCTTGGGGCAAAAACAACATGGCAAGGAGTACTGTAACCACAATACTCATCTGTCTAAGTGGCGAAACGGCGCTGACATCGCCCGCGGCGTATGCCAGAAGGAGGGCCACTCCACCGGCACTCATCAGACCGCTGACAACTAGCATGCGTACCGCGATAGACCATACAAAAAACGACCGGGCATGGGCTATAGAATGTGGGCGAATTAAAAATGCCATACCCGCAACCCCTAAAAAGCCAAGTGCGGCCCACGATTCGATATCAGCCCGCTTACCGACATACACCCAACACGTCACAGCAATGCCAAACAATAGTCCAGTCAAAAGCCCCAGCAAAGTTCCACTATTAAGTTGCAGGGAACCAGTACGTAGCGTCAAGAAGGCAATACCGACAAAAATGCACACCACTCCCGCAAACTGTAGCGCAGATGGATGTTCACGAAATAATACAACGCCCAGCAGCATAATCCAAATAGCCTGGGTGGCATAAAACATGGAGAATACCGATGCCTCCATAGTCTGTAGCGCCTTAGCATGGGCAATGTATCCCAAGCTATGGAACGACACCGAACCAAGCGCCGCTAGCCACAATCCACTGAAGTCCGGGAAGTGGAACCCATGTATAAAGGCGAATACTAAGGCCAAAAGACCAACCAAGGTTTGTGACAGTACAACAAATGCATGCGGATCGCATTTATGCTGGTTGAACAAGTGCCGCTGTATAAGCATAGCAGCCGAAAAAAGGAAAACACTAATACACGTCAGCATTTGCCACGACATACACCACCTATGCGTGCAAAAGACGCATATTTCAAATTTTTATAAACAGTAATACTGAGGCAAAATTTAAAAAATAAAAACCCACCGCAGCGCGCAGTATTATTTTACTAACTATACTAAGCATAAGCATAAAAGACAAACGATTTAGCGGGCCGCTGCCAAAGACGATGTAAGAACCCTTTGGGCAAGCTGATTGAAGTAGATTTTAAAAGCTACGAAAGCCAGCAGGTTGTGAGAACAGATATTATTTTTAGTTAATTCAAATTAATGCTATAAAGTTTGTATGACACAGATTGTCTTTAACGAAAACAAACAAGAATATGTACAGCAAATTTTAGACACCTGTCCACCCCGTTTTGCCCAACTCGAAGATGCTGATGCAATCACCCAACTGGAACTTGCGACATTTGGAGATGGGCCAGGGCACTGGCGGCTTCAATCGCATATTAAGCGCGTTCCGATGGGCACAGAAGTGCTATACCTCGACGAGCAATTGGTAGGATGCATTCGTGGCAATATGTACCCTTCTAAAATAGCCGAACATCGGCCGTACGGCGAAATAAGCTCACTTGCTATAGCTACAGATTATCGCGGGCGTGGGCTGGGCGAACTCTTACTGGGTAGAATGATTTATAGTATGTCAGAGGAAGACCCTACCGGCATTTGCCTCTACACGCGTAAAAGCAACATTGCCATGCAGGGTCTTTCGGCCAAATTTGGCTTTACGGTCGAAGAAACAATACCAGACTACTACGCCGACCCGACCGAAGATGCTTTTTTCATGGTAGACCGCCGCGAACCGATTCCAACACATTTGCCGGACAAGTAGGGATTTAGCTATGAGTATGCAGCAACCAGGGCTCAAAACTTTGCGGTACAGCTGCTGCATTTGGGGCAGACTTATCGCCGACCAGCCAGGCCATCACGGCTTCGCGTCCGCATTCCATGCCAGCCTTGGCGAAAGCTGCGTTTACCTCTGGGTATGTGCGGCCATTTCTTAGGTTAAGCAACTCATCGAGATACTCTCCAACCGGAGTAGGGCGGAGTGCTATAACCTCGGCAGGGTTATGATCTTCACCGCCAATGTATTCTACGCTGCGTGCCACAACCAAAAAGCGCGGGTAGTCAATCGTGTTACTCACGGTTCGTAAGGTAAACGTGTCCATGCTCTGCTGGCTCGGGTCAGAATAACCGTATCCTGTCTCTTCGATCAGTTCACGTAAAGCAGTATCTGCTGGGGTGTCGGGGTTGTCGTGACCGCCATTGACGTTGCCACTCGGCAAGCTTAATGCCAACATCCCGTAATACCTTCTGTTATTATCGATTGTGAGTACGAAGGGTTCACCCGAGGCGTCTTTTATAATCGGCAGTGCCGTTACCGCACCAACACGACGCACAAATACATAGGGATCAGTCCTGTCTTTAACAGGTTGATGCTCAACACGAAACAGGCCACCTTCGTATACTATTGTTCTATCGGGTCTGCTCATATTGCGCAATAATATCAGGATTGTGGAAAGCTAACAACTTGCCTTTAAAATGACTATAGTAGAAGTTAATAACGCGGAAGTTACCACAAATTACCCGGCCTCTTCAAAGAAAGGTCCTTTCCCATTCCTGACATGCCTCCTCTCAAACGCCTCTTTTCCTCTAAAATAGTTGTAATAAAAATCTTGATTATTCATTACACGCTCTGCGGTAGCGCTGGCTCTTTCTAGAAATGCCTTAAAAAGAGGGGTATGTTGATATGTGTCTACAAGGTTGTATAACCCGGTGGGCACTCCTCGTTTTCGGATATAGTTTATGAGGCGGGTCCCGGGGCACATCATGTAGTGTCCTGAACTAAGTCTTCTTCTTAACAAATTTTTGGCGTGCATAATTTCCCAGGCCCACGAGATTGCCTGTCGGTCGGCCGCCTCGCCGCTTAAAGAAAAATCTTGTTGCATAATGTCTTTACGTCTAAGTATCGCCAACAAAACCGGCCCCACATACACAGTAAAGTTTCTAAGCTGATTAAATGGACCCGCAATAACCTGCCGCCCAACATTTTTTGCGGTGGCGTCGATTGGCGCGTCAATTAACGCTTGCTCCATGTTATCAAGATATGGCCCAAAGGAACCTTGCAATAAAGCATGGGCCAGGATTATCTTGGGGTGATCTTTGGCGTCGTAACGCAAAAGGGACAAAGCTAAAGCGTGCCGTATATTATCCGGATTGCCGCTTGCCAAATGCTGGCGCACACCTTCGTCAGTTACTACTTTAGCAGGGTCAGATATACTAAACTGCCAAGGTATGTTTTCGTCGATCGACGTGCATACGGCCTTAACGTGCGCCTCATCACCGATTCTGGGCAAAAAGCCATGCAGCAGCCAC
>DASRJJ010000021.1:0-2216 GCA_035649555.1 Saccharimonadales bacterium (SeqCode) | reverse complement strand
ACCAAAAGCAAAGCAAAGAATCAGGGATAGCGCATATTCTTCTGGTGCTTTTGATAGTTCTAGTTACCGGCGCGATCATTGGCGGTGCCTGGTATGTATGGCAACAGAGCAACGACAAAAGCTCCAGCGACTCCACGACGCAAAATGAAATGAAAGAGGATCCGAAGGTCATTATCCCGGACGGTTGGGAATTTTATAAAAATGATGATGCTGGTTTTAGCTTCTATTATCCGCCACAATGGGGTCATGTGCAGAACACACAGTCTGGATCTTTACAGTTTTCTTTATTAAAGGAATTGCGATTCCAGGCTAACCGCCGAGACAAAAATCACACTCAGGGGCATTTTGGGGTAATTCAACTTAATAACGTTATAGATGTATCGACAGAAAATAGCTCTGCGAACGTAGTCTTCTTGACAGGAAACAATCCGACTACCCGAAAAGAGGTCTTTGCCCAGAATAAAATCATCAAATCGTTGCCCAATTCACATGCCTGTGTTCTTGACGAAGTCTCTGTGTATGAATCCTACATAAATGACTCTGAACTTATCAATTCCTATACTTACTTTAGTTATTGCGGCCTTGTTAGCTCAACTTATGGTGCCGTTTCATTCACAAGTGGTTCGTTGGATATTACTGATTCAAAAACTCAAAAATTTAAGGAGGAAATGACGAAGTTGCTCCAAACATTCGAGACTTTTTAATCAATACTACCAGTTCAGATAGAAAATTTCTTATAAAGCCGGGTGGGCAACAAAAGAAAGGACATCCCCATGTCATCAGAGCGCCTACCCGGCGAAGCCGGTATTGTATCACAACATACGGAAACCATACCAGCAGTAGCTATAATACCAAATCAACAATCTGTTGAGCTACTACCACCTGCACCATCAGGAGGCTTAAACATTTTTGAAAGGTTACGTAATAGATGGACCACCCTGATTGCAATAGGCACGACAGCCTTAGCAATAGGCCTTTCTCCTCTGGTCGAAAAACCAGCAGCCGCAGCTACAACCAAATATGCTGAAATTGGAATGCCCTTCGATGGCAAATGGGGCAGCACTGCTAGTGGCCAAGCTAACGAGCATGATTTATATTCGGGTAACTTCGCAGAGGATCTCTTTAAAAAGGATGCGCAGGTCAAGCTTAATGTTTCCGCACCAAATGGCCAAACACTTGGTTTTGACCTACTAAGTACTTGGGATTCTTGTAATGGTGACGCTGGAAAAGGCATAAGAATTGGCATAAAAGTAGGCAATGAATCCGTAGGCTGGGTGTCCTATACTCACTTAGATGAGATGGTGACATCAGGACCAATTACCAACGGCATGGTTTTAGGCAAGACAAAAAAATGGGAAGAGGTGGATGGCTGCTGGGAGGTTACGACAGATGCCGGCGTACATACCCATTTCGAAGCCAGAAGCGACACCGGAAATTACGCATGCTACTATGACCGGCCAGTCACAACTTCTGTAGCGAATGCGGTTCCAATTGCCAGGATAGGTGACACAAATGCAACCGATAATCAGCAATCCTGTACCGAAACGCCGGGTGGCGGTGGTGGGACGGTTCCGGTTTGGCCGTCGGCGGATTTGTATGAGGTTCAGAACTGGAATAGTCATAGTGGGGTAACTGAGGTTAGGGAGCTACCTGCCGCTAAAAGTTACAGAGAATGGGGCAACGGTTACCCAACTAACGACAGTTGGCACCCGGGTTCAGACGTTGACTATGGTATGGGCGACTTTAATGGTGACGGCGTGCAGGATATCATCAAAATTCAGCATCAAAGCACAGCCAGCGGTATGACCGAAGCCCGGGTGTTCAACGGAGCCGACCGCTTTACGGCGGGTAACCCGTTAGTGACGCCCGATGGGCATCATGGCGCCAACGACGTCGATTATGTCGTAGCAGACTACAACCGCGATGGCCGGCCAGACATTTACCGCATTATGCACTGGAACACCGGCAGTGGTAAAACCGAAATCCGCGTTCTCGACGGCGCAACCCACTACGCAACTTGGCTAACCCCTACTTTCGTCACACCAGATGGCTGGCATGGCGGCGATGGGGTAGATTATGCGGCATCAACTTGTGGCACCACAAACCATCCTAACGTTTTTACAATCTTACACCAAGGCACTACACAGGGTCGAACCGAAATAAAAAGATTAGACGGCAACACTAACTACGCCAGCTGGAACGGCGGTTGGAATTCT
>DASRJJ010000020.1:0-12762 GCA_035649555.1 Saccharimonadales bacterium (SeqCode) | reverse complement strand
TAACTTTAAATCCCTCGCTTACCCACAAGGAATATCTATCCAGTCCCCTGCGTGATTGTCCGGCCATTGTATGCAAACCTAAAAGTAGATAGCCAAGGTTACGCCCGACATTGTGCGATGAGGTCTCATATACCGTATCCGCTACTTGCCTTACTTCGCTCCTAAACTGTCCGCATGACTCGACATGATTCGTTAAATGATGCTGGTTTTTTAGTTCGAGATCGGGAGGCTTGGCTGTTGATATACGGAGAGGTGGCCAGCCTAGCCTCAGGTCCGCTATTATCTGAGTTTTCAGTAATTTACCGCCCGCTTCTTTGACAAGTCGCTCATGTGCAGAAGCCAGTGCGCAGTCGACGAACATCCTGTTATATTCTCCGGGCTGAAGCGACAGTTCAGCCGGAAGAATTGCGTCTTCGCTTTTTCGCGGCTTAAATAATGTAACCTCAACTGGAAAGTTAATGTGTGGAAGAAGTTTTGGGATACTAGACATATCGGTACAAAATTAAATCAAAAAGCCGACCTGAGATCGGCTCCTTGTCCTGGTGCACCTGAGAGGATTCGAACCTCTGGCCTTTGGCTCCGCAAGCCAACGCTCTATCCAGCTGAGCTACAGGTGCCCGACGAACTAACCTATCATACCAAATGTTGCCCCTGTTGGCTAGGTAGGGCTGATACGATAAAATAAAGGCTTACGGAGAGGTGGCCGAGTGGTTGAAGGCGCTGCTCTCGAAAAGCAGTATGCGGGCAACCGTATCGAGGGTTCGAATCCCTCCCTCTCCGCCAACAAAAAGACCTATCTTTTGATAGGTCTTTTTGTTGCTGAAAGGAGCGCATTCGAAACCCGAAAGGGCAAAAATGTCCAGTGGGCATTTTTGTCGTCACCGTAGCGAAGCGGCGGAAGCAATCGAAAATGGCGTACTGCACCAGCCACATAAGACTGAATCCCTCCCTATCGAAGCACGATTAACCAATAATTCGACCACTACACCCGAGTCTGGGGGTTATCCTCTTTTGGAGCCAAATGCTCAGGGGCTTTTTGCTCATGGGGCTTATGGTCGTTATCTGCAGCTTCCGGTTTTTTGAGCAATTTTTTTGTTACAAGTGCGGCAATACCGAGTACTACAACTGCAATGCCGAATCCTAGCCACCAAGTACGCAAATCCTCGGCCAACAGTTTAAATACAGTAACGGCGCTGGCTTGCAGTTCCCCTTCCTGCTTTAGGGTTTCGGCCGCTTTTTTGAGCCCAAAAGCGGCAAAGAACGCTAGCAGTCCGCTTGCAGCACCTACGGCTATAAAAGTAATACCTACGCGTTTTAGGCCTCGCCACCATGGTTGGCTTAGCAACAACAACCCGGCGGTCAACATCACAATAAGCAGGCCAAGGGCCCACAATCCTTTTGTAATGCTTTGATAAGCTACGGGGGCTGCATGCAGTTGTTGTTCGAGTGAATGACCTATGTCATCTTGGGTGATTACCGGGTCTTTAAAGGCTTTGTCTACCTCGGCCTTTATTTTTTCGGCTGCAGCATTTATATCTGTGCCTTTGGGGAGGCATTCGGCCTTGAGCGGGTCAAAAGCTTCGGGGTCGACTGGCCCGCTACAAACTGGCAGACTCTGCAGGCGCGCTGTGGTGTGTTGGCCAAGGCTCTCACGCAGTTTGGTTTTTACTTCTGTAAGGTCGATCTCGACCTGGAGATGTTCATTCTGGCCATTGACCCAATTGTAGGTGACGTCTAGGAACTTCTCGACTTGTAACTGTAGGTATGCCGGCGGGGCTGCATCGCCAATAATACGCTTAACTTCGGCTTGATCGACGGGAATTTCCTCAGTTTTAGCCTGTCCTTCCTTGTCTTGGGGTTGTGACATAATGTCACTAACCAATGTGTTATAAATGCCGCTTTCTTTTAAGGCATTTTTAATATGATCCGGCGTACCAAACACCTGGTAAGCACTAAATAAAAAGCCCCAGCTAAACAACAATAAGGGCAAGAGGCTACCAATAATAACCAGGCCAGCTTTTCGCCAGAAAGACATAAGGGCATTGTAGCACAAGCTTCCGAATAGTTGAGGCGGGCACTCCCTTTCTTCCGTCTCCAGGCGTTTGCTTTGGCGGACTTGTAGAACCAAGTCCGGCCAGGGCTGCACTTGCAACCCTTGCGCTACAGAAAGGGAGTGCCCGCCTCAAATACAGCAACTCCCTCGCCATTTGCGGCTAGTTTTGTTTATTTTTTTGCTATCAATTGGTATGATATGGCTATGAATGAGGTAGCACTGGGCAGGCGGCTGCAGGCCGCGCGCGTAGCAGCTGGGTTTACGCAGCAAACGTTGTGTCAAAAGGCGGGGCTGAGCTATTCGACGCTTACAAAGATTGAGCGCGGCGCAATTAAGGCGCCGTCGGTGTTCACGATTCAAAATATTACCGGCGCCCTTGGTATCGGCCTAGACGAACTAATGGGTGGCAACAAGCAGGGCAAACGCAAGTCAAAAAGCGGCATTAGTTTTGTATATTTTGACATAAACGGTTGTTTGGTACGATTTTTCCACCACGCCTTCACTAAAATCGCCGAAGACACCAATGTGCCGCCAGATATCATAGAAACCACCTTTTGGCATTACAATGACGATGCCTGCCGCGGTACGCTCAGCATGGAAGAATTTAACCGTGCCTACGCCAAAGCCCTGGGCGTACCAAAGATCGACTGGCTGCGCTACTACATGGAGGCGGTCGAACCGATAACGGCCATGAAGCCATTTGTTGAATGGGTGGCCAAACACTACCGCTTAGGGCTGCTTACCAACATCATGCCCGGGCTGATCACCGCCATGCGCCAGCATAACATGCTACCGGACGTAAAATACGATGTTATTATCGACTCGTCCGAAGTTAAGGCTATTAAACCCGAACCAAAAATGTACGATATCGCCACCCAGCGCGCTGGCGTTCCGGCCAACGAAATCTTACTGGTGGATGATGGCCGCATGAACCTCATGGCCGCCGAAAAACAAGGTTGGCGCGTTTTGTGGTTCGACGATTATCGCCCCGAAGAATCTATCAAACGCATCAAAACTACCTTAGAACCGGCCGATTAATCGGCGGGCCTGCAGTTCTGGCATTGACCTTGAATCTCAATTTGGTGGGCCGTTGGCGTAAAACCATGCTGCCGGGCTAATTTTGAGACCAATGTTTCTAATTCGGATTCATTCATGGTAATTGTTTTGCCGCAGCTAGCGCAGGTGAGGTGATGATGGTGTTCGTTAAAGCGGTCCGTCAACTCAATTTTGTATTTCCAGCCGGTATTTAAGCGTTGGACAATGCCAAGCCGTTCAAAAAGCGTAATCGCACGGTATACGCTGGCGCGGTCGACCTGATTCACCCGCCCTACTAGCTCGTGCATCGAAAGGGGCTCCTGCCCCACCAACGCTTCAAACACACGCTGCCGAGCAGTGGTAATACTTTGGCAGTGTGCCTTTAACAGTTGTACAAAACTTTCCTTAGGCGAAGACACGTAGCAAGTTTACTAAATATTGCGACATATTTGCAAATAATTACGCTCGGGCGTATGTTCAAAGCATGATAGCTGTTATTTTTACTTTGACCATGTTTTTGGCCGCAGCCCTCGGTGGGTTGTTTGCCATAAAATATCAAAAGAGCGGTTTTAACCATATTTTAGGTTTTACAGCCGGTGTTATTTTGGGTGTTATTGCTTTTGATGTGCTGCCCGAAATGTTCCATATCGTGCACGAATTTGACCTGGATCCAATATGGGTGATGGTCACATTAGTGCTTGGCTTTTTGGGCTTCCATATCGCCGAAAAGCTACTTTTAATCCACCATCAACACGAAACCCAATACGGCAAGCACCGCCACCCCCAGGTAGGGATGTTGTCAGCGCTGGCCATTGGCGGGCACAGTTTGCTCGATGGTGTAGGAATTGGTTTAGCGTTCCAGGTAAACCCCGCCGTTGGGCTGGCTGTTTCTCTCGCCTTGATTGCTCACCGCTTTGCCGATGGCATCAATACAGCGACGCTAATGTTAGCCCACAAAAACAGCCGCAAACGTACACTCCAACTGGTGTTTTTTAATGGTGCATTGCCGCTAGTAGGTGCGCTATCGACCCTTTTGTTTACTTTGCCAGAACAATTCTTAGCCTATTATCTGGCCTTCTTTGCAGGCTTTTTGTTGTACATCGGTGCCAGCGATATTTTGCCACAGGCCCACGACGAAAAATCCGACCGCAGCACCATTATGCTGACAATTTTTGGTGTGGCGGTAATATTCCTCATTGTGCAATTAGTCGACTAGTCCTGTATCAGAATCGGTTGTATAGGTCAGTTTATATTGAAATTAAGTTGACTATAAACAAATAAAATGGTAATGTTTATTTAACAAAAGTAAAATACAGAATATGGCTATCACACAAACACCTCTGGGCACTATACATACACCTTCCGCGGTGATGGGCGAATCTGTCGCCTTACCTAACCCTGCTAATGTAGAGACTACACCTGTCATGCCGCCTCAAGAACAGACAATGGCGCAAGAGGTAGCCCCCGGCCGAATAAAAAGAGCCGCACTGTATGTAGCTAGCTTAGTAGGCAAAGCCATACAAGCCGCCCCAGAAATCGTTGCTACAGCAGAAGGATTAGGCGCTTTAGAGTGGGCGCAGCGAAAAACAGAGAACTTAACAGGAAGCACCCAAATAGCAGCCAAAATCGGTTTAGGCGGGCTACGCCAAGCGGCTGCCTTGCATCGAGAGCGAATGGCACAAACCGCCGCTGCAGTTTAAACTAAGCGCTAAATCGTTTGTGCTCTTCCTTGATTTTTTGCAAGCGAATCTCGGCAGCTTCTAGCTGTTTTTTCGTTTCGGCCACAATGTGGGCGGGGGCATGCGCAATGTAGCTACGATTAGACAGACGTTCGCGTAAACGTTTAATTGCCTGTTCTTCTCCGCTCCTCGAGGCTACCAATTTTTCGGCATATTTTTGAATGAGAGCCAAAGGAATAGCCAAGCATAGGTCGTGTCTAGTTGCCGTTAGCTTAATGCCCTCCTGGGCGCCAAACGAAACGGTTTGGAGCTTGGCAAGCTGTTTAATAAGCTCGGCATTAGCCTCGATAATTGGCGCGCCGTTGTGGGTTAACGGCACCTTACCGGCGCCGACAGCCGTAACTATGGTACGGATTTCGGTAACAATACTTTTTAGCTCTTCAAAGTTTTTAGCGTGCGTTTTATCGGCTGCTGGGATAGTCGGCCAACTAGATGCAGCAAGCACCGAATCGGGTGCCCAAGCCAAGGTTTGCCAGATAGTCTCGGTTACAAATGGCGCAAACGGATGGGCAATTTTGAGGATAGATTCGAGCGCGAAGACAAGCAAGCTGGGGTTTTCGGCGGCTTTACTGGCTTCGATGTACCAGTCGGCAAAATCATCCCATACAAAGTGGTAGAGCGTGTCGTAGGCTTCGCCAAAGCGGTAGTTGTCCAAATGCTTGGCGATCTCGCTGGTAGCCTCGCCAAGCTTGGCTAATGCCCAGTGGTCAGCATCGGTCTTGGGCTCGGGTGTTGTAGGTACCTTTTTGTCCCCCACTTTATCTTCGATGTAGCGGGCAATATTCCACAGTTTGTTACAAAAATTGCGCGCGGCGACCACCCTCCCCTCGCTAAAAGGCTGGTTGTTACCGGGGGTTTGGCCGGCGATTAACCCCATACGCAGCGCGTCAGAACCATATTTGTCGACCATATCGATTGGGTTGACGACGTTCCCCTTGGATTTGCTCATTTTTTGGCCGTGTTCGTCCAAAACCAAGCCGTGCAAATAGACTGTTTCAAACGGAACCTGGCCGGTAATGTACAAGCCCATCATGAGCATACGGCTAACCCATGGGAACAGGATGTCAAAGCCGGTTTCCATTAGGCTTAATGGATAAAATTGTTTAAAATCGTCGCTTTTCGAGTCGCCGAAGTTAAGTGTGGCGTAGGGCCACGAGCCGCTAGAAAACCATGTGTCAAAGACGTCGGGATCGCGGCGGTAGGTTTTACCGCTAACTTTGATGATTTCTTCGGTGACGCGTTCGTCGTAGATCCAATCGTCCGGGTCGTCGACATTTTGGAAAGCAGGGATAGGAATGCCCCAGGCAATCTGACGGCTGATGTTCCAGTCGCGTAAACCCCGTAGGTAGGTTATTAGCTGTTCTTTTTTGGTTTCGGGGTAAAAGGTAATCTCCCCTGCCTCGAGCACTTTAATGGCCCCTGCGGCCAGCGGCTCCATGGTGACGAACCACTGTTCCATAAGCATCGGCTCAATAATGGTGTCGCACCTGTAACAGTGGCCCATGCGGTTTTGGTAGTTGTTGTCGACCTTGACCAAAAGCCCTTTATCTTCTAGGGCTTTTACGACCGCCTTGCGGGCCTCGAGCACGGTTAGACCCTCAAATTGTCCGGCAAAGTGGTTTAGTGTGCCGTCGTGGTTAAGAATACGCTTAGCAGGCAAATTGTGGCGTTGGGCAACCCCCCAGTCATCGAAAGAATGAGCCGGTGTAATTTTTACTACGCCTGTACCGAAGTTCGGGTCGACCATTTCGTCCGCAATAACTTGCACTGTAAATGGGCCGTTAACGCCCTCAACTTCAATAACTTTGCCAACGTATTTTTTATAGCGCTTGTCGTCGGGGTGGACAGCCACCGCTGTGTCGCCAAACTTCGTCTCTGGCCGCGTGGTAGCAAGCGTGAACGGGCCGTACTTCATGTAGTATAGCGGTGTTTTGGCTTCTTTGTAGACAACCTCGATATCGGCAAAGCCCGTGCGGTGGTGGGTACAGTAGTTTACTAGCCGTTCGCCTCTGTAAACGAGCCCGTCTTCCCACATTTGTTTGAACGTAGTATATGCCCGCTTAACAATTTTTTCATCGAGGGTAAACGCAAAACGTGACCAGTCCACCCCTGCCCCGAGGCGTCGGAATTGGTTTTCGTAGTTTTGCCGGTTTTGGGCGACGAAATCCCAGATTTGGCCGTACAGTTGCTCGCGGGTGAAGTCAAAACGGCTCTTCCCTTCCTTCGCCAGTTGTTTTTCGTACACAACCTGCGTTTCAAAACCAGCATGGTCGGCACCTGGCAACAATAAGGCATTCTCGCCTTGCAAACGGTGGTAGCGCACGGCGATATCTTCTACTGCATTGGTTAATGCGTGGCCGATGTGCAGATTGCCGTTGGCATTTGGTGGTGGGACGACGACCGAAAAGTGCTTCCCTGCTTTACCGTGTGGCTGGAAGGCGTGGGATTGCTCCCACAGGGCGTAGATGTCGGCCTCGAATTTCTCGGGCTCGTACACTTTTGGCAACTTCATAGTCGTCCTTTACATTACTGTCTTTGGTAGCATAACACTTTATGATTGGTTTTGCTACCTCTGTTATGGCTTTGTGCTCACCGCAAGAACCATGCTAAGACCTGCGCTTGCGGTTACCAAAGAAAAAGCCCGTTCAAACCTTAGTCAGGTACGGGCAACTTAAAAATCAAGCAAATTCAAAATAGGTTTTCCATATGAAAGCAAAACCTTAATAAACCTAAAATTCCAGGATAGAAGTGTGTGGCTGTTTTTACTTATTTGTCTGTAATGTGCGAGTTGCTGGTTTGGCAACTAAGGTCCTGCAAACTGATTTTTGTTTTTGATGAATCAAGCTTATGCCTATATGGGTCGATTGTCAACCCAAATTAACAGGGGTGGGTGTTGTAATTTTGTACAATCACATACTCAAATTTGGTGCAGTCCCAACAGAGTAAGGATCGGCTGGTTCCGCGCCAAGCATGGCCTTAAAACAACCAAGTGTAGCAATCATAGCGCCATTGTCGGTACAAAGTTTACGGTCGGTGTAGGTAATGGGTAGGGGCAAGCGATTAGCTAGCTCTTGGCGCAGGGGAGGGCTAGCCGCCACACCGCCGCCAATAATGACACTTTTGGGGGTAAATTCTTCGTAGGCTAGCAACACTTTATCGACAATTGTCTCCACTGCCACCCGGGTAAATGTTGCCGCAATGTCGGCCTTTTGCCGGTCGTTCAAGCGGCTGGGTAGTTCAATCGAGGGCAGGGAATAGTCTGCCCCAACCAGCTCTTGCGCAGTCCGTAACACGGCTGTTTTAAGGCCGGAAAAGCTAAAGTCGTATTTGCCTTGCATGCGCGCTTTGGGTAGACGGAAGGCATGGGCATTACCTTCGGCGGCTTTTTTTTCGACACTCAGGCCGCCAGGGTAGGGTAGCCCTAAAATTTTGGCGACCTTATCAAAAGCCTCGCCGATGGCATCGTCCTGTGTTTGACCAAGCAAGGTGTAGTCAAAGTGGCCACGGAACAGTACCAGCTGGCTGTGCCCACCAGAGACAATAACTCCTAACATAGGGAATTGCGGCGGGTCGGCAGGCAAGGTGTATCCCTCAAGCTTGGTTTCGGTCAAAAAGTTGGCATACAGATGCGCCTCGACATGGTTAATAGCGTAGAGCGGCTTTTTCTTGAGGATAGCCAACGTTCGTGCCGCCAGCAAACCAATAAGTAAGCTGCCGTTTAGACCGGCACCGTATGTGACGGCAATAGCATCAATGTCACCCCAGGTACAGCGAGCATCGGCCATCGCCTGCTTAATAACCGGCATGATGGACTCAATATGGCTACGGGCCGCAATTTCGGGCACTACGCCACCATACAGCTTATGTATATCCATGCTGCTGGCTACGACGTTGGCAAGCAGCCGCTTGCCGTCTTTTACGACGGCAGCCGCGGTATCGTCGCAACTAGTCTCAATGCCCAAAACAACCATATGTATGAGCATAGCATAGGTGTTAAAGAAATTGATTATGCATAAGCACAAAATAGTTGTTTTATAGTTGACTTTTTGTCGTGTTTATGCTTGAATGTAGTATAGCAATACAAAAATATAAAAAAGCAAGTAAAGAGATAAGAACATGAGCGAAACCGCACCGCAAGGACCAGTACAACCCGAATTACCTTTTCATGACCTCGAAATGCAACAGAGGATCGCAGAGGCTAATGCCCGCGCGGACGCACATACTCAACAGATAGAGACTGATTCACAAGCTTTGCGCGCCCAGCTTGATGCTATGGATGCGTCACATCAGCAACGGGCCAGTTCTGCTTTCGAAGAAAAACTTGCTTTAAAAGCTCGCCAAGACTTTGCCCGCGAACACGGCGACAAATTCTCACCCGAAGACCAAGCCGAATTCGAACGTTTGAGCGAACAAGAGGCAGCTAATGCCGTCGACCACTACCGTCAGGAGGTTAAACAAGAGTTTGAATTCGCTCAGGAAAAAAAGGCTCTGAAGGACGCTTTGAAAACAGACTGGGACGCTGCAGCCGCATTGCTAGATGAGCATTATGACAGTGCCATAGAACATAACGATGGTTCGATCTTTAGTCGTCTGTATGATGAGTTAAGCCCAGGCGAAAAGAGGGCATACTTATTAAAACATGCCCCACGACGTGAGTCTGAGCCACAGCCCGACCCAGATGTACCCTTGGTAGAAGCCGAACCTATTGAGGATGAACCGCAGCCCGACCCAGACGCTGTGCCCGAACCAGAGCCTATACTCGAAGGGACACCAGACCCAGACCCAGACGAACAAAAACCGCCACAACCAAAACCTCAACCTCAACCCGAAGCTGAACCTGAAGCAGAAGCCCCAAAATTTACTGTCGAGGATTGGAATATGCTCAAACCGGAGCTTGTTAGGAGCTTTTTAGAGAAACAAGGCTCAAACCCCGATATGATCACGCATGTCCCTGGCAGCGGAACAACCTACGCAGTATATGGGAACGGGCATAGCGCAAGACCGGCTGAAACTGGGGTCGTAAAAGTAGTCGACGGCAAACGTGTTTTTCGACCTACCCAGCCAAGCGCGCACCGCGAACGAGCATACCGCAAATTTGAGGGGGAGCAAAAACTGTTACTCATCGATGAGGAAGGGTACGTCGTCCGATTGGATGAACTTCGCGAACATCCAGAATTGGTTTATCCCGGTCTTATGGCTGAACAGCAGGCCTGGAGTGAAGCCTATGGAAACGATGTATATACAACCCGCGTAGAAGAACTAAGGCAGGCACATACCCAGAATTCGATAATGGGTAAAGGGCTTAAGAGGAAATTTGGTGATCTTGCAAGAAAAGTCAAAAAATCTATGCTAACGCCCGAGGAAAAGCAAGCCCGCGAGGAAATATTTGGTGAAAACTTTAGCGGCCCGGTTAAAACTATCCTAAGCGGCGCCAATCTCGGTGACGAGCATAAGGCTGAACGTGACCGGCAAGCAACCCTCTTTAAGCAATATTTTGGCGACTCATATGAGGACACTGTTAATAATATTGTTAGGTTAAACCCACGCTTCCATTTTGAGATTTACGGCGACAAAACCAATGGGAAATTAATAGGTGCTGATTACAACAATAGGATTGAAGATGAAATCAAACGACGCCTTACAGGTTACGACCCAGTCGAGAACATGACAACAGAAGACGCTTACGAAAAGCATCAAGAGCAACGCGCCAGCCTCCAGGTTGGGGTTCTTCGGCTGGCACCTGAGGCTCTTCAAGCTGCCTTAGACGCTGAAGTAAGTCGTCGCGCTAACGGACAAAGGCAACGCGGCGAAACTGCCGAGCAATATTTTAAGCGCATGGTTGGAGAAATTCAGGAAGGGCTTGACAGGACCTATGACTACAATGTTGGTCGAGCCGAAGGCAGGTTCCCGAACCCCCGTAGTCTTATTGAGCAACAACGTATGAATGAGCGGGCCATGGCTGCTGTGAAGGCCTACGAGGATTACATTAATCAACTATAATAGTTATCCGTTCACTCCTTTACGGCGATAACCAAGAATCGTATACTGGCCTACTAGAAGGTAGCCCATGATACGCCGCATTGTAAAAAAAGTAGTTCCACGTAATGCCTTTCGGGTCATCGAGCCCTATGGGCACCTTGCCGAAGCCATGCTGGTGAATGCCAAGCATGGTTTTCCGGCGCGGGGACTTAAGGTAATTGGGGTAACTGGCACCAACGGCAAAACCACGACCTGTTTTTTAATTCACCGCATGTTGCACGAAGCCGGCTACAAAGTTGGCCTGATGACTACGGTTGCTTACGGCGCTGGCTCGGACATTAAGCAGAATATGGACCATGTTACCACGCCTGGGCCCGGCGCAATTTTGCGTAAGGTAAAAAAATTGCGCGAGCAGGGGATTGAATGGTTGGTACTAGAAGTCACCAGCCACGCCCTAGCGCAGCACCGCGTGTGGGGTATACCGTTCGAAATTGCGGTGATGACCAACCTGACCCACGAACATTTGGATTATCACGGCACGTTCGAACGATACCGCGACGCCAAGCGCAAATTATTTGCCCAAACTAACCGCTACCACGGCTTGCAGGTAGGGGTAGTGAACGCCGATGACGCTAGCGCGGGCGTATTTGCCGCGACCATCAAAAATCCAGTACTGTATGGCATTAAAAAGGGTGATGTGCGCGCCGATAAGGTTAAGCTGACTGCAGCAGGTGTTTCTTACCAGGCTAAAGCTGCCGGCGAAACATACGATATTAAGTGCAATTTGCCCGGCAGTTTTAACGTGTATAATTCGCTGGCTGCTGTTAGTGTTGGCCGGGCAGTGGGGCTCAGTAAAAAAGAGATAGAGCAGGGGATCGCAGCGCTGGAAGGCGTAGAAGGCCGCATGACCAAAATTGACGAAGGCCAAGATTTTGACATTATTATCGACTACGCCCATACACCCGACAGTTTTGAAAAATTATTTAAGGACATCAAGCCGGTTATACAGGGCAGGCTTTTGGTAATGTTTGGTTCGGCCGGCCGCCGCGACGAAGCCAAACGCGCTGCGCAGGGCAAGTTAGCAGGGGAGTACGCTGACGAAGTCGTCCTAACCGAAGAAGACGACCGCGACATGGATGGCGAGGAAATTTTGCGCGACATCGCCAAAGGCGCCGAACAAGCTGGCAAAAAGCAAGGCAAAAACCTCTTTTTAGTACACGACCGCGGGCAGGCCATTAAATTTATTTTTGAACGCGCCAAAAAGGGCGACACGGTAATACTACTCGGCAAAGGCCACGAAAAAGACATCCTGCGCAACGGTCCCAAAGCCGCCGAGCTACGCCACATCCAGCAGGACGACACCAACCCCCAGCGCGTTATAAAAACTGCTTGGGATGAAGCGGCCGAAGCCCGCAAGGCGCTTAGGAAATTACAGACACCTTAGGTTTGGGTACCGATGCGGTGGCCTTTACCGAATGAAGGCTTCTAAGTAAATGACTGCGAAGCTTTAGCATGTCGTCCGCACGTTTATTTAAGACATTTGCCCGGTCGGCATGAGTGATCTGATCGGATTCGTGTTTTCTCTTCTGAATACTTTCGGTGCCGATTTTTTCAGCTTCGTGAGCGGCTTGAGTTGCGTGCATAGATTCTTGTTCGGCTTCTCCACGCAGGTCGGCAGACGTAAGCTCCAGGTTATCTATAATTGTAAAGGCCTCAAGACCATTAAGCCTTACTTCTCCTGTATGAGAAGAAGCCCTTACTGCGGCTTGTCCAAGAATTGCTTTTTTGCCGACTACTGTCTCGGTTTTTATGTTGGTTTTTGATTCCCTGTCAGGGGTGCCGCCACTCAAGCGGGTGTTAATTCTAGCTAAAACGTTAAATTTGGATTCCAGTTCCAGTCTTTCTCTTAAAATATCTAGGAATTCTCCCTCATTAAGTGGTAGCTCATTATTAAGT
>DASRJJ010000019.1:0-4607 GCA_035649555.1 Saccharimonadales bacterium (SeqCode) | reverse complement strand
AAAAGCGCGCTGGAATTTTTTGGTACCGACATTACGGCCGAAGCACGTGCCGGCAAGTTAGACCCGGTAGTCGGCCGCGATGCGCAAATCCGCCGCGTTGTCACTATTTTGAACCGCCGTACTAAAAATAACCCGGTGCTTATAGGTGAGCCCGGCGTTGGCAAAACTGCCATTGTAGAAGGCTTGGCCCAGCGAATTGTTGCCGAGGACGTGCCCGACAGCTTGCTCGACAAGCGTATCATTATGCTCGACCTAGCCGGCATGATTGCTGGCACGAAGTACCGTGGCGAATTCGAAGAACGGCTAAAAAAGGTCATGAACGAGCTTGTAGACGAAAAGCGGACCATTGTGTTTATTGACGAACTCCACCTTATTGTTGGCGCTGGTGCGGCCGAAGGCGCTATGGACGCCGGCAACATCTTAAAGCCGGTGCTGGCCCGCGGTAAAATTCAGCTTATTGGCGCGACTACTACAGCCGAATACACCAAGCACATCGAAAAAGACGCCGCGCTAGAGCGCCGTTTCCAGCCAGTACAAGTGCCCGAAACCACCTTGCCAGAAACCGTCGCCATCTTAAAGGGTCTGCGTAAACACTACGAAGATTTCCACGGCGTTACTGTTAGTGATGACGTCGTGAGCGACATCGTGCACTTAAGTAAACGGTATTTAACCGAGCGTTTTATGCCCGACAAAGCAATTGACCTCCTTGACGAAACGGCCGCACATTTGCGGGTAGACAAAGGCAAAACCAGCCCCGAAGTCCGCAAGCTGCAAAAAGAGCTTAAGTTGGTAAGTGTGCGTATCGACGAAGCAGTCGATGCCGAAGATTATGAGCGCGCCGCCAAGTACAAAACCCGTGCCAGCCAAATTAACGACGAACTTACCAAACTGCAAGCTACCGCCAAAGACGTGGAGCGCATTGCCCTAACCAGCGAGGACGTAGCCGAAGTAACCGCCCGAATTACCGGCGTACCCGTTAAAAAAGTCATCCGTTCCGAGGCAAAATATTTACTAAACCTAGAAAAAACATTAGGCAAATACGTCATTGGCCAAGCCGAGGCGGTCGAGGCCGTGGCGCGTGCCATTCGCCGCAACCGGTCGGGTATTGGTTCGGCTAAGCGCCCGATTGGGTCGTTTATTTTCCTTGGCCCAACTGGGGTGGGTAAGACCGAGCTGGCCCGAATACTGGCCCGCGAATTTTTTGGCTCAGAAAACGCCTTGGTAAAAATTGACATGTCCGAGTTCGGCGAACACCACAACGTCTCGCGCCTAGTCGGTGCGCCGGCTGGCTACGTTGGTTACGACGATGGCGGCCAACTGACCGACAAAATCCGTCGCCAACCATACAGCTTGGTGCTGTTTGACGAGATCGAAAAAGCCCACCCCGACGTCTTTAACGTACTGCTTCAAATTTTAGAAGACGGCGTGCTTACCGACGCCCATGGTCGCAAAATTGACTTTACTAACACCATTGTCATCATGACCAGTAACGTTGGGGCTGAAAAATTGCAAAAAGAGGCGTCTTTGGGTTTCCGCGCCATTCGCCCTGACCAGCTCAAAGACCTAGCCGAGTTGCACGAACTTAACAAAGACAAAGTGCTCGACGAGCTCAAACGTTCCATGCGCCCCGAACTGGTCAACCGCATCGACAAAATTTTGGTGTTCCGTGCCCTTAGCAAGCCGGATATTTACAAAATTATCGATTTGCAAATGGCCGAGCTTGGCGAACGCTTACAAAAGCAAGGCCTAGGTATACAGCTAACCACTGCCGCCAAGCAATATTTGTTGTCCAAGGGTTATGACGCCCACAACGGCGTGCGTCCACTGCGACGGCTTATCCAGGATACTATCGAGGATTATATTGCCCAGGAACTGCTGAGCGAGCGCGCTAACAAGGGTGACATTATTATGGTGGGTACCAAGCAGGGCGAGCTGAGCTATTCGGCGCAAGCCGAGAATGCTACACTAAACGTGTAATGAAGTTTCTTCGTCGGCTATTGCCTCTGCTTTTTTTGGCGGTGTTGTTAACTGGGGTAGCGCTGGTCGTAGTTAACCGTGACTACTTGCGGGACCAGATGGTATTGCGCAGCTATACTGCGCCGCAGGACGTCGCGCTTTTAGCCAGCGATACGGCAATGTCCGAATACGGCCGCCGCCTGTTTTTTGTCAACAAACCAGAGCTAAATGACAAAGCCGGTTTTAACACGCACTGCCAGAATTTGTCGGACGAAGCGGCGGTGCTCGGGTGTTTTAAGGGTAACCGGCAAGGGATTTATATTTTTGATGTGACCGATCCGCGGTTGCATGGTATCGAACAAGTAACAGCGGCGCACGAAATGCTGCACCAGGCATACGATAGGCTCGACGGCGCGACACGTCAGCGTATCAATAAGTTGCTAGAAGATTATTACCGTACTTCGCTTTCCGACCAAAGCGTAAAAGAAAAAATGGCCATTTACCAGACAACCGAGCCCGGGAATCTGTCAAACGAAATGCATTCTATCTTTGGCACCGAAATCAAAAACTTGCCAGCCGAGCTAGAGGAGTATTACAAACGATACTTTACTGACCGCCAAAAAGTGGTGGCGTTCCGCGACTCGTCGCAAATGGCGTTCGACTCGTACCGCAAGCAGATTGCTGACTACGACAAACGGCTAGCCGATTTGAAACCGCGTATTGACCAAATAGAGGCCATCCTGTCGCAAGAAGTCGCCCAGCTTAAAGCCACCAAAGCCGAGCTAGAGGCTGACTTAGCCGCAGGCCGTATAAGCGAATACAACGCCGGGGTAGGGCCTTACAATGCGCTCGTCAGTTCCTACAACAAGGATCTAGCCGATCTTAACCGGCGTATCGAGGAATACAATAAGCTCGTCCAGGAACGAAACGCCCTATCGGTACAGGTAAGCGAACTAAACGAAGCCCTAGACAGCAGCCTAACACCGCAATAATAATGTTTTACGCCCCGGGAATGTTACAATAAATTCTAACTATGGTGTTTGCCGTTATTGGAATACTTAGCGCTATTTTGTTTTTGGTGGGCGACTATTCCTATTTTAGGGATACGCTAAAAGGAAAGACAGTTCCGCAACGAGTTACATGGGGTGTAGCCTTTTTACTAAATAGCATTGGATTTGCTAACCAATACGCCAGCGGGGCCAGCAACTCGCTTTGGCTGTTCGGTGCGGCTGTACTGGCCACGGGTGCAATTTTTGGTGCATCTATTTTTAAAGGAGTGGGCGGGTATTCTAAGTTGGACATTTTTGCTATTGCTGCTTCGGTGGTAGGTGTTGCGTTGTGGGTGGTATTTGATTCGCCGGTCTTGAGTATTATCTCTACACTGATTGTTGTTATTGTGTCGATGACGCCTACAATTATTAAGGCCAAGAAACATCCAGAATCCGAAACGCGGATTGCTTGGTTGCTCGGTGCAATAAGTGCATTTATGGCCGTAATTTCAGTCGGAGAACTAAATTGGATGCTGCTTATACTTCCACTTAATGCTGCGATCATCCAGTTGTATATCGCCTACCTGCTGTATGTGGTAGTAAAGAAACATCGAGAAGTCACAGAGACCCCAGTTCACGGGCCGGCCTCGCCCCTAGAGTGATACAATAAGGGCTAGGATGGCAAAAGAAAGAGTTCGGTACGTTTGCAGCAACTGTGGGGGCACAGCAGTTAGTTGGGCTGGTAAATGTCCGCATTGCGGCGAGTGGAATACGCTGCAAGAAGAAGTGGACGTTACGGCAACCTTGGGCGAGGTAAGAAGCAACGGCAAGGTGTTAGCTGCCGCTCCAGTCGGTGAACTAGCCCGACAGGACCAAAAGCGTATAGCAACCGGCATGCGGGATGTCGACGCGGTGTTGGGGGGCGGCCTGGTAGCAGGCGGCGTTATTCTGCTGGCTGGCCAGCCGGGCATTGGCAAAAGTACCTTGCTTTTGCAACTAGCGCACGCAGTTGGCACCAAACACCCAGTGCTCTACGCTAGTGGCGAGGAGTCCGGGCACCAGGTAGGTATGCGCGCCCAGCGGCTGGGCACGTCAGCCAAGCACTTGCAGCTAGCAACTGGCACCAATGCCGAAGACATTGCGGCTACCATTTTGACCGGCACATACGACCTAGTGGTGGTTGATTCTATTCAAACTACTACTGTGGGCTCAGTCAGCTCTGCCGCCGGCAGTGTGTCGCAAATTACTAATAGCACGCATGTTATCTTACAGGCGGCCAAGCAAAGCGGTACCGCAGCTATTTTAGTTGGGCATGTCACCAAAGAAGGCGCTATAGCCGGCCCAAAGGTTTTAGAACATGTGGTTGATGTAGTGCTGCAGCTAGAGGGCGACCGCTACGGCGGCTTTAAGGTGCTGCGCAGCACCAAAAACCGTTTTGGCCCAACCAGCGAGGCGGGCATTTTTGAAATGAACGAGCAAGGGCTGCAACCTGTAGAAAACCCATCTGCTGCACTGCTGGCCGAGCGGCAAATCAGCGACGGTTCAATTGTGCTTGCCACAATGGAAGGCACGCGGCCGCTATTAGTCGAAGTACAAGCACTCGTAAACAAGACCAGCTATGGCTACCCAAAGCGCGCTGCCAGCGGTATTGACCTCAACCGA
>DASRJJ010000018.1:0-6030 GCA_035649555.1 Saccharimonadales bacterium (SeqCode) | reverse complement strand
TGGGGCGTGGTAACATTCGGTGAGATCGAAAAACTGAATGCGCTGACTAAGAAATTCTCGCTTTGGAGAAGTTAAAATGCACGACACTAAAATTGGCGTTATTATCCGCGACGATCTTGAAACCTGGCAGAAGTTAAATGTGACCGCTTTCTTATCGGCAGGAATTGCTGCAAGTGCTTCAGAAACAATTGGTGAGCAGTACGAAGATGGGTCAGCCAATAGGTATCTACCTATCTTTGCTCAACCTGTGTTAGTTTTTACCGCTAGTGCCGAGCACCTACAACGCACCCGTACACGAGCACTCAGCCGTGAAGTGCCTTTGGCAATTTACACCAAGGAGATGTTTACCACCTACAACGATAAAGATAATCGAGCCGCAGTAAAGGCCGTACCGGCTGATGATCTAGACATTGTTGGCTTGGCGTTACGTGCTGACCGCAAGACATTCGATAAGATCGTAAATGGGCTAAAGCTTCATTCGTAATCAGCTACATTAGCCCACTCGCCCTAAAACTATAATGCTCATCACCCGCGACAATAATATGGTCAAACAGCTTAACACCTAAAATCTGCCCCGCCGCAATAAGCTGCTGTGTAGCCATAATATCTTGCTTACTCGGATGTGGATCGCCTGACGGGTGGTTGTGCGCAACTACAATACCGACAGCTAGATCGGCAATTGCCCCAGAAAAGACTTCCCGTGGATGAGTCATAACGGCATCAACTGTTCCAATAAACACTACACGCTTAGTAATGAGACGGTAGCCGCCATCTAAAGATAAGCAAACAAGATGCTCTTGCCGGTGGCTGGCAATATCTTCGAGCATAGGCAAATAGTTAGAGATAATTAGAGGAGTTTTACGAGTCATAGCATAGACTTATAGTCTATGAGATAATCTAACATAGTCTTTTAGTCTATTCAACTAAAAGTCTAGTACATCTATCTTGTGAGTATGGCTGATACACAAGAAAAAACACTTATGCGTTCATTTGGTAAGAGAGTTAGTGAACTGCGCCGTAAGCGCGGTATGACACAAGAACAACTCGCGGCGAAGATTGACTCGCATGTTACGACTATTGCATTTATTGAGGGCGGGACGAAGTTTGTTCGTCTATCTACCTTACGAAAACTCGCACAAGCTCTTGGTGTCGAGATTAAAGAGTTATTTGAGGGCGTGCGGTAAAAGTCCGTCCAGACAACAATCTGCTACTATGGTCTTATATGCAAAAAGAGGATATTCTGGCCGAAATCCGGCGTACCGCACAGGAAAACAACGGTAAGCCGCTTGGGGTTATTCGCTTTGGACAAATTAGTGGTATTAGGCCATATGACTGGGGTAAACACTGGGCGCGTTTTGGTGACGCTCAGCGTGAGGCGGGTTTTGAGCCGAATACACTCGTAGGGTCATTCCCGGATAAATATGTATTTGAAAAGGCAGCTCTTTTAGCTCGTGAATTAGGTAAATTCCCGACCGATAAAGAAATGCGTGTTAAACGCAACCAGGACGGGACCTTCCCTAATCCGGGAGTATATGAGCGTTTTGGTAGCCGGTTTAGTCTTGCTGCTAAGGTATTGGCTTACTGTAAAAGTCATGAAGAACTTACCGACATAGTTGCGCTGATTGAGCAATATCTGTCAGCGAATAAAGCTAAAGTGCAGCAGGGAGAAATTGTATCCGATCAAGATAGGGTTTATGGTTTTGTGTATTTGGTAAAAGGACATCCGGGTGAATATAAGATAGGGCGCACTAACCTTGTTGATCGACGACTTTCAGAACTTGGCGCGACGGCGAGTATACAGCAGTCGCTAATACACGAAATTAAAACAGATGACCCTGCTGGCATTGAGGCGTACTGGCACAAACGCTTCCAAGACAGACGAATGCGCGGTGAGTGGTTTAAGCTTGGCGCTGAAGATGTAAAAGCTTTTAAGCGCTGGCGCAAGATATATTAGAAAGGCGGCTTATGACACAAGATAACGCAAAAAAGAAAGACAAAAAATCGGTGGCCGACAAGAATTTCACGGATACGGTAAAGATAATGGGGAATACGCCGCCCATTAGTAACGAGGAAATCATTAAGCGCAACAAGAAGCGCAAAAAATAGGAGAGCTAGGAAGTTGGACTATCAAATTGTAGTCGCTATCATAACAGCAGGTGCTGCAATCATCGTCGCCGTGGTTAGTTTTTTCCTCAACGAAAATGCCAAACGCAAGGCAGAGTGGCGACAGAAGAAATTTGGTCACTACCAAAGCTTATTGTTGGCTATAAGTGATCTGGCAAATGCGGGGAAAAATAAAGCGAGAGCCGATCAAGATTTTTGGACAGCCTCGAATACTATTGCTTTGATTGCCCCGCAGGAAGTCATCACTGCCTTAATGTCGTTTCAGGACGAAATAAAAGCCACAAATAAACATATGTTTTCTGTAGAGCGGCACGATAAATTGTTGAAGGGGCTAGTGCTTGCAATCCGAAAAGATATTGGTCTATCCAAAAAGGACGACCCTACTACTTTCACGTTCCGCTTAATTGGTACTAGCGCTCAAGACTCATAGTTTATCCCCAAAAAAAACGATGTAATTAAGATGGGTCTGTAAAGTATATAGGCGCGTATAAATATATAGAAGATAAGACCTATAACTGTGTAGCGTTTAATTTTTAGAAGATTGAAAAAGTTTATATGTAAATGGATATGAATGTTAGAACAGAAGCATAGAAAAAAATTAAACGCAGAACAGCTTGAAGTCTTAGAGCTGCTATACAAATTTAGGTTTGGTAGTAATGATTTGATTGCTCAGTACTTTGGCAAGAAGGATCGCTCATTTGTGTTTAAGCGCCTTTCGATATTGCTGGAGCAAGAGCTTATTGGTAAACGTTTTGATAGTAGCTACCGCATCCAGGGCAAGCCTGCGGCATATTATTTAACGCCAGTGGGTGCTCGCGTGCTGCAAGAACGACGTAAGCCGGATGAAGATGCAATAAACATCAAGGCTATCTACAAGGATAAAACTGTTAAGGATGATTTTGTGCAGCATTGCCTGGATATCTTTGCGATATGCAACCGGCTTAAGGCCCAGTATGGCGATAGGCTCAAGTTTTTCGCCAAGGCGAACCTGAATTACGAGAGATTCGACTACTTCCCACAGCCGTTACCGGATGCGTATATCCGTATACGGCTTGGCGGCGAAGACAAACAATTCTTCCTGGACGTTTACTATGATGGCCAGCCATTCTTTGCGGCAGTACGAAAGATTAAAAAGTACGCTGACTATGCCGAGAGCAGTGAATGGGAGGAGACCGGGACTGACTTGCCAAAAATACTTACAGTTTGTGAGTCGCCCAGCTTACAGAAGCGACTTCAAAAGCGCATGGTATCTTTTGATGATGAGCTGGTATTCGCTCTTACGACTAAGGCAAAGCTGTTTAGTGAAGAAACCGTAATATGGCACTTGGCTGCCGATCCTGACGAAGCTGCCACATTGCAGGCCATTCAGTAACTTTCATTTGTACTCAAATGGAAGTTGACCAATTTGCCGTAGGCAGATTGGTGTTGCTATCTCATTAGTCGCCGGGACGTCTAGTAGTTTTCTTTGTTACTTTAGATTTAGGACTTTCCTTCACCGGAGTTTGTGGGGTTACCTTTTGCGCAAGAGCGAACTGTTTCCGCGACGCTCCTATCGCATGAGTAGCTGCCGTGACGCTGCCACTCTCTTCAAGCAATAGCGTCTCGCCAGAAAAAGGCTCTTGTGTCTTGTGTGCGGAAACGCGCATGTAGAAGTTATATGATGACAAGTTGGCAATCTCTCCTTCCTCGAC
Source organism: Saccharimonadales bacterium (SeqCode) (assembly GCA_035649555.1). Lineage (GTDB taxonomy): Bacteria > Patescibacteriota > Saccharimonadia > Saccharimonadales > UBA4665 > DASRJJ01. Next base: position 2,215 of record DASRJJ010000018.1, on the reverse strand, counting down.
GTAAGGCTTAAAGAGCGGCAGCACCAGCTTCTCATCGTCCGGGTTGCCGGAGCGGAAGCAAATCACGGTGCCCACGTTTGCCAGAATTACGTTGACCATCTGTAACTCTTCTTGCTGGGAGGTGGTCTGCTCGGCCATAGTGAGGTACAGCTTGTATTTGCGCGCCTCGGACAGCATCTGCACAAACGATGGCGTGGCGAAGTTTTGGAACTCGTCGACGTATAGATAGAACGGTCTACGATTAGCCTGCTTGAGTCGGGCACGGCGCAATGACGCTAACTGGATTTTGGCCAGCACGGCGATACCGAACAGCTCAGAGGTATCTTCGCCTAATAATCCCTTTGAGAAGTTGCATATCAAAATCTTACCGTCCAGTATGTCGTCGAAGTTAATGGTAGATTTTGGCTGTTCCAAAATGCGCTTTGCCGATGCCGAAAACAAGAAGCGGCCGATTTTGGAAGTGATGCTGGCGGCCATTTTGACCTTCTGGAAGTCACCGGCTTTGCCTAGCTCATTCTTCCAGAAGTTAATGAGGTCTTTATTGTCCAGCGTTGCCAGGACTTTTTTGCGGTATGCGGGATCGTTGAGCAGGTCGAACATCGTAAATAACGTTGGATTCTCAGTGGTGAGTGCGGTTTGGATGGTGTTGCGCAGCACGTATTCAACGCGGTGGCCGCCGGTGTCATCGTCTGAGAATATTTTGCGGAAGATGGACACAACGGATTCCGTCACTAAGTCTTTTTCCCGCAGCAGTTCGTCACCTTTCAGGCCAGGCGTCAGCTCAAGCAGGTTTAAACCTATGGGGTGTGCCAAGTCATCCGGGTTAAAGTAAATTACGTCATTAATACGGCTTTCGGGTATGTGCTGCAAAAGCGTCTCGGCCATGTCGCCATGCGGATCGACTACGGCCACGCCTTTGCCATTCTGAATGTCCTGCACGATGGCGTATTGCAGCATGGTGGTTTTACCATTGCCGGTACCGCCGATAATAAACACATGCCGCTCACGCTCGGCGGCGGTGAGGCCAATGTCAGTCTTTTCGCCGTGATGGTTATTACGGCCCAGCACTACGTCAAAGTCGTTGTTCTTCATGGCGAGTGTGGCTGGCAATGTGCGGCTGTGGGTGCGCACCATGCCTTCGGCTTTGATCGTGCCATATGGGAAGTGGTAGATGCTGGCGAGTTCCGACGCGGCCAGGATATTTGCATCATATACTAAAAACGACGGCATGCGGTGTTTGAGCTTGAACATGCCGATCTTTTGGCCGAGCCAGTCCGGGTATAATTGCGGCACATGGAGTCTTTGTCCGCTTCCTGAATTAAGTGTGGCGAACGTACTCGTTACGCCCGAAGACAACTCATGTAGCCTTGCGTTGCTCTCTGCCGAAACAAGAATACGGATATCCGTCCTAAAGAGGGGTTGGTTTAGTTTTGCCAACACATCAGCGAATATCTGTTGCTGTGCTTCCGTTAGCTGCGGCTCCTCGCGTTTTATAAACAGAGACACAACTACAAGCACGACCAGCAACGATGCCGTCGCTTTTAGGTCATTTGTGAGTAGGCCATATAAAGCAGTGATGACCCATACCCAAATAGGGCGGTTTGTTACGAAATAACGCAGTTTGTTGCCGAGTACGGCATAGCCCGTGCTTTCAATCTTGTCGCGAAGTTTGGCCGTCCAGTATGAGTGGTGGGGCGCAAGCACAAGCTGTAGGGAGATTTTTTCGCCAGACTTCAACTTAGACATCGCGCCTGCGATGTATGCTATCGGATCATTCTGTTCTAGGTCCTCGTGGGCTTGCAGTGGATAGGCATAGTGGAAGGCTTGCTTGACCTCAAAGATGCGGCTGTGCGGGCCAGCTTCTTCTGTTATTGGCTCTAGTGTTCTGAATTGTGCTTCAGGTAGATATGATGCAATTTGCCGCTGAAGTGCCGCAATGTCGGCGGGATGTACGCGGATAAGGTAGCGTATGCCATCTTCGTGGGTAGCATCAATCTCAATCGGCATAACCTCACCGTTATGAATGAGCTGCTGCAAGACGGTAAAAAGTTGCTGCGTGGCGAGCGGTGACTTTTCAGTATGTTCCGGCGGAGTAATCTCAAGGATGATGGTTGGCCTATTGCGCAGCTTCCGGAAGTTCCACATGCCGGTAAACGCGATGTAAAGCGGCTCCAGCACCCAACGATATACCAAATAGGCGACAGCCACCAAAAGT
>DASRJJ010000017.1:0-2820 GCA_035649555.1 Saccharimonadales bacterium (SeqCode) | reverse complement strand
ACCGTGTCTCGTTGTCCCAAGGATAAACCCTGGAACTCAACTCTCTGCGTTGAATACCGGAGGAGGTTACGGGGAAGACTATGGACAGTACATAGGTATGGCAGGGGGATGTCTTGTCGGAGGCGCAGTATCTTCGCCTACAGTTGTGCTTACAGCAGCTGGCTGCGTTATATTTTGTTCATTGCCAGAGAAATTAAGCTAGTGATATACTCACTCCATGAACGACAATATACAGCAACCGGTTCAAACGAACACGCCAAGCAAGCCTGCCAGGGGCAAATTATTCCAGAAGAAAGCTCTGCTAGTTCTGGTCTACGTTGTGCTTGTAGCATTGATTGGAGGACTGGGATTTTTAAATCTACAATCCAACAGCAAGGCCACCAGCCTTGAAACCCAGTTAGACAGCACAAAGAAAGAGCTTGAAGACAAAAGGAAAGAACTTTTCGACCTAAAAGACGCCAATGGAGAAAATAACGTTAAAAAGGACCAGTTCCAGAGCGTGTTCCTGAAAAACGGCCAGGTTTATTTTGGTAAAATTACCCGTATCACGGCTACGCAAATTACTTTAGAAAACATTTACTACTTACAGGAAGACGGGGGGTCGTTGGTAAAGCTTGGTGGTGAAGTGCACGGACCGGAGGATATCATGTACATTGAGCGAGTGAATGTAGAGTTTTGGGAAAACCTTAAATCCGACAGTGAAATTTCTGAGGCAATAGAAGAGTACGAATCCCAAAATCCCTGAATTCGCTTTTAGGCAGATAATTGAGGCCAAGCAAAATTCTCATTCCGCATTCGCCCGGGGCGATATAAGCGAGCAAATGCGCAACGCAGTATAACCACCAACGAAGTCAGTTTTGGCGGCACAACGGCTGATGAAGAAGCCAGCGAATCCAATAAAAGTTGATGGGTCTTACGAATTCATCGCGCCCCTTAGGTATTAAACTAATCTGGCAGAGCACCTTTCGGCAATCAAGTCGCCGGTGCGGATAATAATTTCTGGCATTAGATTGAGCACAATGGGGATGAGCCCTGCCTGCAGTGCCGGGCAGGTCAGCCGCTCCTCGCGTGAGATTGGTAGGTAGCCACCTTTGTCTGCTACCACCGGGCCTGGCCTATGGTTGCCGAGGTAGGTTCTGTCAAAAACAAGCTGGCCGGCTTTTGTGCTGACGGCGCCTGGCAAATTGCCATTCGCCCAAGCCCGTAGTTCGTCCAGGCGCAGGCAGGCCAGGGCAATGCTAACTCGGTCTAGGCTAAGGTTGCGTAACTCGTCATCGCTAATTACATCGCGCACAAAAGAATCTTTTGTTACACCTTCGCCGCCGTGTGTCAAAATTGCCTGCTGGATGATAACGCTGGCCGACATGCTCATCGTTGCGTTTAAGATTGATGCAAAAAAGCCGCGCTTTGCAATTTGGGCAATGCGGTAATCCCTAATAAGCCCTGGCATGGCCGAACGACGGTCGTTTACATGTTCTCGTACGGTGTCGGTTAACACTTCTTCGGCCTCTGGAATGCTGCTTACGGACAGATCGCTTACCGACCGAAAAGGGGCGAAGAATCGTAAGTCGCCTATGTCTCTAATTCGTAGTTTGCCCTGTTTCGCGCTCTTAAGGTTTGAAACTCCTGCCAGTACGCGGTCAGCTGTACTATTAATTGTTTTTTCCCGCATTTCGGGGTCTTGGAATAAGCGGGCCGTCTGGCACATGGCCCTACCTGGCCCAAAGTACCAGTTGCACTCGAGTGCGCTGTTGTCCAGTTCGCCGACCAAATTGTATAAAGCCTCGACTTGGCTTATTTGCAGTGGCTCGGTCCTGGGGGCAGAGTGCTCCAAAAGTATGGTGTTGGTTTGTTGAACTAGTCTTGGCCAGTCGGCGGGCATTTCCCGGCCATGTCCGGCAGGAGGAGTCATCTTGTTTATTATAAAATGTTATTTTCTTTTATGCCAGTAGAATTTTTGCTATACTAAAAGATTATGGCAAAGAAAGTATTTGTCGGTATGAGCGGCGGGGTTGACTCGTCGGTGACGGCCGCGCTTTTAAAAGAGCGCGGTTTTGACGTGACCGGTGTGTACATGAAAAACTGGAGCCAAGATTTGCCCGGCATGCACTGCCCCTGGAAAGAGGATTATCAGGACGCTAAGCGCGTGGCCGTGCAACTGGGCATTCCTTTTAAGATGTACGATTTCCAAAAGGAGTACCGCCAAAAGGTGGTCGACTACATGATTGCCGAATACCAGGCGGGCCGTACGCCCAACCCGGATATTATGTGCAACCAAGAGGTCAAGTTTAAGTTGTTTTTGGAAGCGGCGCTAGAGGATGGTGCGGATATGATTGCCACCGGCCACTATGCCCGGATTGTCCGTAAAGGTGCCAGCCCCTTCGGTTCAGGGAGACTAGCCGAAGCGGAGCCGGACAAAACAGCTCGGGGAGCTGTTTGCCCGCGCGTGAGTGGGCCCCCTGAACCGAAGGGGCTGGCACCAGCTACCGGCAAGGTAGAGTTACACGCAGGGCTCGACGCCAATAAAGACCAAAGCTACTTTTTGTGCCGCGTTGCCGAAGATGCGCTAAGTAAAAGCCTCATGCCCATCGGCGAGCTTACTAAGCCCGAGGTCCGCAAGCTCGCACACAAATACGGCTTGGCCACAGCCGACAAAAAAGACAGCCAAGGTATTTGCTTTGTCGGCAAAGTCGGCATTAAAGAATTTTTAGAGCAGTTTGTGACGGCCAAGCCCGGGAATATCATTGACCAGCACGGCAAGGTGGTTGGCCAACACGACGGGGCACTTTTTTACACTATTGGCCAACGCCAGGGCCTGCA
>DASRJJ010000016.1:0-2996 GCA_035649555.1 Saccharimonadales bacterium (SeqCode) | reverse complement strand
TATGGCGCGGAGATCGCGAGGTTTTAGTAGCGCGCGTTTGACTTCGCTGATAGTGCTAATTAAATCCCCAATATGATGCTGGGTTTGTTTGAGGGGGTCATCGTAGCGTAAATTTTCGACAATCGTTTGCAAGGCGCGGTGCTTGCTAAGTTCGTCTACCGGTGCTTGCAGCCGCAGCTCGCTAAATGCTTCGGGAAAACGCCGAATTATCTCGCTACCAAAAGCATGGTAGGTGCTGATGTTAACATCATAGGCTTCTTTGCCAATAAAGCGTGTTAGGCGTTCGCGCATGTTTTCGGCGCCGTTTTCAGTAAAAGTTAGGCACAAGATTTGCTGTGGCAAGGTGTCGGTCTGCGCCAAAATATGGGCTGCCCGTACACCCAATAACTGCGTTTTACCCGTCCCTGGCCCGGCTAGCACCAGTACTGGTCCGTCAATTGTCTCGACCGCCAGCCGCTGGTTGGTATTGAGCTTTTGTAATGCCTCTTGGTACAAGGTCATCCCAAAAGTATGCCATATTCTTGTTACTTAGGATACTTGACGACTATTGCGCCAATTGAGCGGAACCTGGGCAGGAAGTAATCCTCAATGTGATAACCCTCGTCTCCAGATGCAATCGAAGCAGTAGTTAAAAAACCCTGCCCAAACTCATTGCTTCCCGGAATTTTGTCCGCAAGGAATAAGACCTGTTTATGCATTTGAGCAGGAATATAGAAGCCCGAGTATAGTGCTGCTTGGTAGTCGGGTCTGTCCACAAGATCAGGGCCGCCAATACATTCGAAGTTACTAAAGTCTGATTCTGCAACCGATTCAGTAACTTTAGCCAAAAAGACCTCTGGTGTCATTTTTTGGGCCCACAATCGGGGCAATCAGTATCTTCGTCGCGCATTGTTAATAACCATTGCTTGCTTGCCCGAAGTACAGTGGTTAGGTCTTTAAAGGCGACAAAGTCGGCTATCATGCGCAAAATCCATCCAAAAAAGCCGGTAAAGCAGTGCGTGCCCCATTCGACGGCGGCCCAATGCGGCCCAACTGGGATGACAGTAATTGGTTTTTTAGGAGTGTATTGTTCTGGCTCGGCCTGCGAAAGCTGCCGTTTAATGGTGTTGCTTACAAATTCGCCATCATACAACGCGGTTTGGGCCATACCACTAAATAGTGTATTGGCGTTGTCGCCAATGACAAAAATGTTTGGCTCGGCCTGCAGTTGTTGGTCAACCTCCACCTTGCCGCGATCAGTTAATGTAAAGTTATTGTCTTTAAAAAATGGATTGTTGGCTATCCCTGCGGTCCATATGACGGTGTGGCTAACGAGTGGTTTGCCACTTACCATTAGCATATCGGAGGTTTGGCCTTCGACAGCGCTGCCAAGCATGATATCAATACCAAGGGATTTAAGCCGGTTAAACACGGCATCCGAAATCTTTTTTGGCGAGCGTGGTAGTAGCCGGGGGGCGGCCTCGATTAGTTTAATGCTTAATTTGCAGTCAGCTACCTCGTGCTTTTTCATGATTTCATTTAGGTAGGACGGAAGTGCGCCAGCTAGTTCTATACCGGTTGGGCCACCGCCCACAATAACGTAGTTCAGGTCTGGGCAGCCGTTTTTGATGAACTGGGCGTGCAAATGCTGCCTAAATTTCTGCACTTCCTCGAGCGATTTTATATCGAACGAGTTTTCCCTGAGCCCTTTAATGCCAAAATAATTAGTCACACTACCGAGTGCTAGTACAAGCTTGTCGTAGGGGAAAGTCTGACCATCGTTGGCCACAATTTGTTTTTTATCGCGGTCAAGTTTTTTAATGGTCGCCCGCACAAACGTCACTGGCGATTCCCCCATTAGGTTGCTTAGCCGAATGCGCGACCCCGCCATCTTACCACCGGTAGCTGCCTGGTACAGTGCCGGATAATAACGGAAGTGGCTGTGGTCGCTAACCAAAGTCACGCTGCAGCGTTTGTCGTCGGCTAAGGATAATGCCGTCTTAATACCCCCAAAACCACCACCAACAACTACGACCCTTAATTTTTTGTCCATGGTTCTATTATATATTTTCGACTCAGGATTGCTACTCCGGCTACTTTTATTAGTCAGCCAAGTCAATAATTGCAGAATTGGGATTTTTGTTACTCGTTGGCCAGAATGACTTGGTTCGAGCGATGCCAGGCAGGCATGGTACCGCAGTCAAGGTTTTCGCCCTTAGCCCGAAAGACCGCTATTTCGTTGCCGGCCTCCACAAAGTCGTTCAAAACATCGGTAAACATGTGCTCGCCTTCGAACGAAGCCTCCAGATTTTTCTCGGCAAACGGGAAAATACCGTCGTGGAGCAAGTACGAACTCGAGTTGTTGAGGTTGGTTGGCGCATCCTTACGTTCGGGCTTTTCAACGATATGCTCGTATAACTCATGGCCGTTTTGCTTTTTGGTAGACACGATGCCATATTTATGTACTTCTTCCCATGGCACTTCGTTTACTAGCATTGCTACAGTAGCCTCGGCTGCCTCGGCTTGATTTACCAGGTCGGTTAACTCGGAACCGCCATCTTTGCGGTAAAAGAAATTGTCGCCAAAGACATACAAAAAATGTTCGCCAGGTTTGATAAGGTGACGGCTTAGCCAGAGTGGTGTCGAAGTGCCATACGGCTGGTAGCGGTCTTGAACAACAAAGTGGAACCGGGCCTTGGCGCGCAGCGCACGTACTTCGTCTAGCTCGCCCTTTTTGCCGTTGTCTTCCAGGTATTCTTCGAGTAGCTGGTTGTGGCCGTAAAAGCGCCGCAGTTGCTGGAATTCTTCGCCTACGACAAAAATAAAGTCGCGGACGCCCGCCCGAAGACAATCCTCTACTACATAATCGATGACAGGACGATTACCCACCGGTAACATGCATTTTTCAATGGCCTTAGTAATAGGTAGCCAGCGCGTGCCATAGCCAGCCACAGGAATAATTGCTTTTGTACAGTTCATGTATAGCATTATGACATATCTTTGCTTAAATTACTACT
>DASRJJ010000015.1:0-2453 GCA_035649555.1 Saccharimonadales bacterium (SeqCode) | reverse complement strand
TACACAGAGCCCCGATAGTCGGTGGTTATTGGCCCAAAATACCCCGGATAGTTTTGATTTGTACGACCTTGCGGCTTCTGCGCCGAACCCTGAGGCATTTGCCATTCCGCCAGAGATCGCTAGCGCTGGAACGGCCACGACAGGCTGGCAAGAAATAGCTTGGGCAAAGGACAATAAGCATGTAGTAGTAAAACGTCTGTTTACCCGTAACGGCCAAGGCGCCAGCGAATATTTGTTGCTCGACCGCGACGACCCCAGTAAATCGGTCAATTTGAGTGTTCTGCTTGGGTTTACACCCAGCCAACTGCAATTGCGTGATGATGCCTATGACCAGTACTACGCATTCGACCAGCCAAATGGCGCATTATTTACCGCCAGCCTAGATCGCCCCACGCCACAACCGTTGCTAGACAAGGTTTTGGCGTTCCAATCCGAAGGTCCGGATAATTTGGTGTATGCCACCAGCCAAGACGCTCCCCCAGGTAAAACCCTCATTCGCCTGCGGCAAGGGTCGGATAACTACACCATACGCCAGGTAGCGAATGATGCTGGATATTTATTAGAGCTAGAGCGTTTTGAGGATGCTTGGTTTGTGGCTGCTGGCGCCTCGACCGAGGACAGAGTGTATGTGTATAAAAACCCTGTTGATTCGCTTAAGTCGGACAGTGGCAATGTGTTAGTCCCGGTCTACGTCTTAAAAGTTGATGATCCTACTTTTATTTCTTTTGCCCCAACTAACCCACGTTTTGTAATGGTCGAAAACGGCCCAGCCTTTGCTGTCTACGACGTCAAAAACGAAAAAGGCTATGCGTACCGTTTAGATACACCAGTTGATGCCTCGCCCGGCCATGCCACTTGGGTTAACGAATTTTACCTACAAGTTGCCGGTGGTGGTACTAGCATGGTCTTTGATTACGATGGCGCCAACCGCCAACCGCTTATGCCACTGGCAGCAGGAACAAAGGCCTACTTTGACCCTGATTACCGCAAGGCATTTGCTATTGGCGCTACCAATGCTTTGGCGATATTCCAGCTGCGCACCGCACTAGATAGGTAAGGTATGTAGCTAAGGCCCGCCCCTCCACCTATTTTGAGAGCGTTCATGCGCCGCGAGCCAACTTTTGAGCCTCGGCTTCGGCCGGGTCTCAAAAGATTGACTCTCGGGCTCCACTTCGGAGGACTCTCAAAATAGGTGGAGGGGCGGGCCTTTACGAGCATCTACCAAGGGGTGACCCACCGCCAAAACCGCGTCCAAAGTGTGGGGCCTTCACTGGGCAGTTCGGCCGAAGCGGCTGCCGTATCAACTGCAGGGGCGGCAGCATTAGCATTGGGGTTTGGGCTAATTTGTTCGCCCCACACCACAAGACGGTGCTTACTGGTACCTGGCGGGTCGCAGGTTATGAGTGCGACGGTGGCCGCTTTGCCTTCTACTGCCCCCAGCACCCACGTGTCGGTTGGTTCGACCACCTTTTTTTCGTACACCTGGTAAGCGTACACTTTGCTATCGTATGTCAGGTAAAAAATATCGCCAGGTGCAAGTTCGTGCAACAACACAAAAGCAAATTTATACTTACCTTTGTTAAAAATATTATTGCTAGAATGGCCAAAAAACGCAGCATTGCCCTGCTGCCCTGGCACGGCCGTGTTTGGGTAATGGATCACGCCGTTTTCTAGGCTTTGCTGGACGGTTGCTTCCGCCCCGTCAGCCAGATCGTACACCACTGGCAGTTGGACGTTAATTTTGGGTATGATGAGTTCCGGGTTTGGGCTCGGTGCAACACCATCGGTACTTAAAATAATAGGGGTAGCCCCCACCCTGCCGCTGGGCTGAATGAACGGTATAATAAACCGTTCGTTAAACAAGCCGAACAAAAAGATAAGGATTGACATGGCACCAAGGCTTAGGCCAAAAATAAGCGATTGCAAATGTTTTTTAGCTTTTAACTGGGCTTGGTGGCTGGCGCGAACATGCGACATCACATGTTTTTTAAGCTCTGCAACCGACCGGCGTTTGGACACAAACGTACGTGGTTGTTTGGGTGTGTCGGCCGTGTGGTCGCTGGCAAATACGGTGGCTTTAGCTGCGGCATGTTCGTCGTGTGGCGGAGTTGACTGTGGATCTGGCGAAGGGTGGCGGCCAGTGTGCGCGGCGATAAATGTGCCGTAATGTGATGTGGCGCGTTGATTTGCCTGGTAAAATTCTTGCCAAACCTCGTGTTTTTCATCGTTCGGCAGGCCGATGTAGTAGTTATGCCACAAGGTTTGAATCTCGGCCAGCGATTTACCAGAAGTACTCAAGTCGCGCATAAAACGTTGATGCTTTGACAGAGGCTTGGCGGTATTCACCGGCTGCGCCAGTTCGTCTTTGGCGCTTGGCTCGTGTAGGTACAAGGCATCAATTTTCTTACGAATCAATTCCACGGCCGCACTCGGCTCAATATGCCTCTCTTTCT
>DASRJJ010000014.1:0-2578 GCA_035649555.1 Saccharimonadales bacterium (SeqCode) | reverse complement strand
CCCAATGCACAAGCCGTTCATTGCTGTGCGTGTCGTACCAAGCCTGCAGGCCTTCCATAAAATGGTCGCCTACCAAGCCGCGAAATTTCTGGCCACGACTGTTGCATTTGCGTACCCATCGTTCAAAAAACGCCATGTTGGTGTTAATTTGCATGGTTTCATACAAAATGACCACCGTTTCGCCTTTGGCTTTGGTTTGGTTCCAATGCATTTGTTTGTTGCCTTCTGGGCCCCGATAAAACTGCACACGAGTTAGGTGGTTGTGTGGTGAATTGGTCAGCTTGCCATGCATTACCAATAACTCGTCTTGTAAATCGCGCACCTCTTGTTCGCGTTGAGTCAACAAAATTTGCAAATTAGTGATTGGTGCGGCATGTAAAATGACGCGCTTGTACTGATTTTCTAGTTCCACCAAGTTGGTGCTAGTTAAGGTATCTAACAAACGGTATACGCGCGTGCGTTCTACCTTGGCAAGGCGTGCGAGACCGGTGATAGTTTGTGGACCATAGGCGTGCAACGTTAAGTAAAGATCGGCTATTTCAGATTCCAGGCCGAGTTTTTCAAAGTATTTTCGGAAGACCTCCGTGTCTTTGGGCATATTCGCCATATTGTAGGGCTCGTTCGTTGGATTGAAAAATCGTGCATTTTATTGCACGACAGATATATAAACTAACACCTTATCAGCTATTGTTCTGTGCGTCAAACAACACAAGGAGACACTATGACAGAACAGTTGCCCACCATAATTTTAACCTTCGAGCAAGAAACGTCCCTTGCGCGTATTGGCGATGAAGCCTTACGTATTATGGCGGCGCAGTATGGAACCGGGTTCCCAGACTACGTTGAAGGCTCAGAGGCAAACTTGTGTTTCCATAACAGGTACCACGCACAAGCAGTGCCAGAAGACGGCCAGCGTGTTGGTGAAGCGTTAGGCTTTAGCCGGGCAGAACAAGCAACGGTTGATGTTGCCGGCAAAGCCCATGACATCGTACAGCTTAAAGAGCGCGGCCAAATGGAACGTGAAAGCGCCGACTGGCTCGTTGCCGAACTGCGCCGCGAGCAATTGCCTGAACCGATGGTACTGGCAGGTAAATTGGCTATCGAAGGGACAATACCGGTGTTTGACGGTAATAAAGTGACCGGCCAACAAGCCACACGGCAGGAATATCCGTCCAAAAGTGCGGAACGGGTAGCCTTAGCAGTGGCATGCGGTGATTTTGGCCGCATGCTAACCCCCATTGGTCCGTTAATGAGCCATAAATATTATCAACAAATTAAGGGTTGTGCGCCAGGTCAAGCACCACCAATGGATACCTTCGAACAGTATCTTGCCGATCAAATTGCTATGCGCGAGGAATATCGTTTCCCCTTGCCTGCGGCCGAACGCCTGCTCGGCACACACCGCCGCCAAGTGGTTGCCTATGGCGAACAGGTTTTGCGCCAACTACAGCGCGGTGATATCGAATCGTGGCATCAGCTCGAGGCCCAAGACCTGGAATTTATGCGTTCACTTGCCTATAAGCTCTAAAAATCAATCCCTTTATTGGCCAAGAATTTGTCGTCAAAATGGTGCTTAATTTTGGTCATGTTGGTAGCGATGTCTACGTGGGTTAGGAGGCTTTTAGGGAAATTGCGGCCAGTTAGGCATAGGCTGGTTTTGGGCGATTTTTGCAGAATTAATTGTTTAAGTTGTGTCCGGGTGAGTAAACCATCGTGCGCGGCGTTACTGATTTCGTCGCAGATTACTAGGCCATAATCACCACTTTGGCTGCAGCGCAGTGCCTCCTGGTACGTTTCTAGCGCTGCTTGCTTGTGCTGTTCGGGGGTAATGAATTCCGCGCTCAGCTCGCCGGCGTTGTAAAACCCTTTGCCGCCCTTATAAAAATGGAGTTGGTCCTTGTATAACGGCATAATATCGCGAATAAACACGTGTTCGCCCACCCCCCAATGTTTAATAAACTGAATAAACGCCACATTCCAGCGGTTGCCCAGCGCGCGTACTAATAGCCCCAGCCCCGCGCTGGTTTTCCCCTTGCCATCACCCGTGTACACCACAACTACTGACTCTTTAGTCTGGTAATCCTCAAAGGCCATGGATGGATTATAGCGCACTATGCATCAGGCAGCTTCTACTAGCAGCATGTCGCCGTTCGCGGTAGCCAGAGCGCCAACGTACCGCTGGAAAGGATGTAACCTGATTTGGTTAATGTATCTTCCCTCGGCTACTGGGTCAGTAGTTCTGGCAGCTATTGCCGCGAGGGCGCGTGGGCGTGGTTCGCGTTCCATCTGTGTTTTTGATTTTGGGCCGAAGTCGATATTATCATCACCCCTATAACGAAACAGGTCCACCACGCGTTTCAGTGCGGCTGATACTTCGAGACTGGTGCGACTAGCCTGTTCTTTAAGAAAGGCCTCGTCAAGGACCCCGCCAGGCGCTTCGCTCGCAATAGCTAGCGCCGTAGCCATTGACCCCATGTCTTGGCAAGCGTCCACAAAATTTGATGCTGCTGAAACCGCAAAGGGGTCAGTATTATGAGATCTTACGATCGCAAAAGTGGTTATAGTGTCCATAATACAA
>DASRJJ010000013.1:0-2161 GCA_035649555.1 Saccharimonadales bacterium (SeqCode) | reverse complement strand
GAATACTTTTGCCACAATCAGTTATGTATACTAGTAACCCTTACAATGGATATCTTCACCGGCCTAAAGCATACAACGGCGCACGGCACGACCATATAGGCGGCGAATAAGCCAGTCTTGTGAGTTCGGTAATTTTACTCTTCAATAAACCCGCCGGATTGGTGTGCCCACAACTTGGCATACACCCCCCTGGCTTTGAGTAACTGCTGGTGCGTGCCTTGCTCGACAATGTCACCGTTTTCCATAACTAAAATGCGGTCCATCTTTTGGATAGTACTTAAGCGGTGGGCGATGACAATAGCGGTGCGGCCGGCCATAAGTTCCCACAGTGCGCTTTGAATGAGCTTTTCGTTTTCGCTGTCGAGCGCGCTGGTTGCCTCGTCGAGCACCAAAATAGGGGCGTCTTTAAGGATAGCCCGGGCAATGGCAATTCGCTGCCGCTGGCCGCCACTTAATTTGACACCGCGTTCGCCCACCAATGTGTCATAGCCCTTTGCTAGTTTTTGGATAAAGTCATGGGCATGGGCCTTTTTGGCGGCCGTCTCGACCTGTTTTTTAGTAGCGCCGGGGTTGCCGTAGGCGATGTTTTCGCGGATAGTACGGTGGAACAATAGCGGTTCTTGCGGCACGTAAGCAATGGCGCGGCGCAAGTCGTCCTGTGTGACGCTGGCAATATTTTGTCCGTCGATGGTTATCTGACCACTGTCGACATCATTAAAACGGAGCAGCAGTTTGGTAAAGGTGGTTTTGCCCGAACCGGAATGCCCAACTAACCCGATTTTTTCACCAGCTTGCACCGCCACGTTTAATTTACGGAAGAGGCCGTGCTTTTCGCCCGATTCGGGGTGGTTAAAGTCTACGTCTACAAAATCGATGGCGCCCTTAGTAAAGATGGCTTTTTCGGGCTCGGCACGATCGATAATTTCGGGTTCGAGCGCCAAGATATCCATCATATCCTGTGCGTCCCCGAAAGAACGGTTTAGGTTACGCAACATAGTTTGGGCAAAGTCCCACAGTCGTTGGCCAATAATACCAGTGTAGGTAATTACCAAAAACGCGGTACCAATATTGGCGTTGTACATCACCACGGCCGCTACGGCCATAACTACGGCAATAACGCCGATACTTACCGTTACAGTCGCAAAAACACTTTGGTGTTTTAAGCTTTTCCACATTACATAGTCGGTGGCTTGCATTACATCGTCGGTTGCTTTGGCGAAGCGACTGTTTTCGTAACTGCCACCGGCAAAACTTTTTACCGCCAACACATTAGTAATCGAATCGGCTAAAAGGCCTGTTTGGCGGGTTTCGGCCGAGGCCTCACGGCCCCGAGCTTCGCGAATACTTTTAGTAAGCTTAGCAGCGATTAGCATAAAAATAACCGAAAACACCATAAGTGCCGTGGCAATCCATGGCACGCGCGGTAACAAAATAGCGAACGAAAAGATGAACGACAGCGACAAGGTTAAAAAGTCAAACAGCATTGTATCTGCAAACCGAACATACGCACTCGCTAATTTATTAGTTTGCGAGACCATCGAACCGGCAAAGCGGTTGGCGTGGAAGGTGGCGCTTTGTTTCATGAGGTGCGCAAATACCTCTTGGTTAATAGATTGCAGTACGCGCATCTCCAAACGCCAAATACAGAACACCGCAATGCGCCACAACAAAACACCACCAAGCAGTGTTAGGGCGGCATACCACACCAATGGCCAACCAAAGCTAGCCCACACATCGCTTTGCACAAAATTGCCCGCGCTAATATTGTCTAAAATACCGGCAATGATAACCGGTGGAATGTAATACAGTAGAAGCGAAGCGGCCGGGACCGCAACAAACGTTCCAATTAGTAATGCTTTATATTGCCAAGCCTTGCGCACAAAATAGCGCGTTGTGCGTAGCGCCTGAATAGGATTTGTGGGTTTCATAGCAGTAGCCTCCTGCTACTGGTTACTCTAAATAATTTTCGAGATTCGGATGCGCGGCCTTAGGCCACGCGGGCGGTATTGCCACAAAAAAGATTCTCTGTTGTCGATGCCATGCTGCAAGCCGCCCCTTCCTTTAAATAATGTTAGTTCTCATTATATCAGCTTTGTCAACGTGTACGCTAAAAATCCGTAGCTTTGTTAACAACATTTCGTCAAGACGCCTCAGACTATAA
>DASRJJ010000012.1:0-2182 GCA_035649555.1 Saccharimonadales bacterium (SeqCode) | reverse complement strand
ATTCCAGAAATAGTATTATCCGCCGAACAGATACGCGTGCTTGCTGGCCAACAAGAAAATGTTGGTGACTGTCTTAGTCTTATATTTGATCGTACATGGGCCAATAGAACACCTATAGATGATTTGCCAGATGACAGAGAAACTCGTAAAGTGATCGGTAGTTGCCCCCGTGCGGTCTGCGAAGCCACAGGCGATTTGATTTGTAGGGGTAATATCGCCCAAATTACGCATGGGCAAGGTCCTTGTGCTCGAGCTCATGAGGAGTTTTCTTTATAGTTACACTTCTGTTCAACAGAGGAAAAATATAGTACAATGCCTGGGATTGGAGAGGTACCCAAGAGGCTGAAGGGGGCGGTTTGCTAAATCGCTAGGGGGGAGCAATCCCTCGCGAGGGTTCGAATCCCTCTCTCTCCGCCAATAAAAAGAGATCCACTACGGCGGATCTCTTTTTATTGCTAAGAATTGGATTCGAACCCCTTGGGGCAAAAATGTCCGGTGGACATTTTTGTCGTCACCGTAGCGAAGCGGCGGAAGCAACCAAAATGGCGTACTGCACCAGCCAGACAAAACTGAATCCCTCCTGTCAAAAGCAGGCCTGCCCTGTTTGACGCCCTTTCAGCCAGCTAAAAATCCGTGTACAATACCTCCTATGGATCGTGGGGATAAAAGGGATTCAACAGAGCAAGCTGGCTGGGTAGTTACAGCTAATCAGCAAACACCTAATAATGCTCAGCCGTCAGCCCAAACGGCCCGACCGCAGTCTTCTGGCGATATGGTAGAATGGACTGCTTCTGAATACATTGCGCATCAAAAATCCGCCGCGTGGTACGTTAAAGTTATTTTTTTTGCGCTTCTGCTTGCTTGCTTAGTTTATTTTATTACCCGTGATGTTATCTCGACCTTCGTGATTTTGTTTGCCGGGCTCGTCTTTTCCGTTGCCGGTGCCCGAAAGCCCCGCACGCTTGCTTACCGGCTCGACCAAGGCGGACTTACTGTTGGGCAAAAGTACTACCCATATTCGCAATTTAAGTCGTTTGCTGTTGTCGAACAAGGTCCATTGACCACAGTCATGCTCCTGCCGCTAAAGCGCCTTTTGCCGTCGGTTGATATTTATGCCCCACCAGAAAACGTCCAGGCAATTGGTGATATTTTGACCGAACATTTGCCTCTTGAGGTGCGTAAACCCGGGGTAGTTGATACATTTGCTCATCGTATCCGGTTTTGAAGTTATACAGTGAACAAAAGTATTGAACTACCAAGTATATATGGTTTAGAGCACGAGCGACGCCTTGTGGCCCAGCCCGGTGGTCATATACAAGACCCTGCGGTATTGTCCGAAATTGTGCATATGCACCCAATTTGCGATGATGGCGACGGATATCATCCGGGTGGCTTTAGCCTAAAAAAATGGCGGCAAACATTACGTTGACTCATCCACCCCTGATCCGCCCGAGCTCGGCATGTGTACTGCCCACGAAACGGCTACACCCGAAACTACTTCGTTAATAGAACAACGGCGTTATGCGTGTGCTATGGACCTTGCGGCAATTGTTAGTATCCAGGATTTTTTGAGTCAACACCCGGAGGTCGAGGCTATTACATACAACCACCGGGCTTCATGCGGTAAAGACAATACATACAGTACGCAACTTAACTACGGAATCTCCCATCAAGCGGCCGAGATTTTTAGCGATTTTAGCGATTCCTATAATAAAGCATTCTTTTGTCATAGTATCGTTAATGCTGGGCTTTTGACTGGCGGCGGAAAATTGGATCAGGCTGAGATATTATTTTCTCAAAAAATGGAGGGCCTTGAAGGGATAAAAGGAAGATGGAGTAACCGTGGAACGATTTTCCAAGTTCCATATAAGCGCGGTCAGCGCAGCACACTGCAACGTGTAGAGGTGCGTCTGGCCGATTCGCACCCTGGCGAATGGGCGGATTTTTTGCAGGCAGGCATGGGCGGCATTATTGTAACCGTCGCACAATTATCACAATCTCAGTTGGAAAAACGCTTCGGTAGCCCCTTGACTGACCACGTTTTGATTAGCCAAGCAAAAGCTCAAAATAGAACAAGCGTGGACGCCGCAGGTTTGTTGCATGCCACGCAAGGCCTAGGTAATGCAGTCGACTGGACGACACGCTTAGCGGAAACATTTTTGGGACTACCTCTTCAAGGAGT
>DASRJJ010000011.1:0-3217 GCA_035649555.1 Saccharimonadales bacterium (SeqCode) | reverse complement strand
TTTTTTTAGTGGCGAATGGAAACACACGACGTAACGCCTTTAAAGCCTGGCGGATGGTAAAACTAGACAAGTACGGGCCAAAGTAACGCGCGCCGTCATCGAGTGGGCGGCGGGTGGTGCCGACCGTCGGAAAATCGCTAGCGTAGTCGATGCGAATATACATCATACTTTTGTCGTCGCGCAGCAAAATATTAAAGCGCGGCATGTAGCGGCGGACCATTTCGGCCTCTAAAAATAGCGCTTCAATTTCGCTCTCTACGACCATCCAATCCGTGTCGGCGATTTCGGTCACCAATACGTCAGTCTTAGGATCGCGCACCCGTGATTTCTGAAAATACTGCCGCACGCGGTTATTCAGCCGCGCCGCCTTGCCCACATAAATAATCTCGCCAAGTGCATCCTTGTGGAAGTACACGCCTGGTTCTTTGGGCAACCCCTTTAATTTTTCTTGTAATTGTTTGTTCATCTCTGTTAATTATACCGCAAAAATTGTCTTGCAAATCCGACGAATCAGGAATATGATTGGGTTTTAATCAAAGCTCTCTCCCATGGAAACTTCTGATCCTAAAATGTGCCATTTTCGGGCGGCCGCGCTCAACTTTGTTGACCGACATGTTATCGGAGCAGATGTCACGCCCATAGACTTTAAAGAACTAGATATGGAAGGTGTACGATCCAAGGCTCGCACACCTAATGGCGCAATGTATGCTGTCAATTGTACAATCTACCGCCATTGTACAGCCAAGTTTGTCGCAGAGCTTGACGACAATACACTTACTCAGACTGCTTGGGTAGGACCATGCGTCGGCTGTCTCGCCGTTAAACAGGAAGAGGGTTCGACAAATCCTTAAATGTGAGAGTTTGTTGGCAGGTATCCGAGCAGGTGTCTTTAGCTGTCTTGCAATCGTTGCAAATTAGTACTAAGTTATTACAGCTTTTGAGGGCACAATTTTCGTAATTGCTGGTTTTGCCACTGCAGTGAATACAAATGCCGATGTCCTTGGCTTTATCGCTAAACTTTAGACCCATGCGGTCGTCAAAAACGTACAGCGAACCTTCCCATAGGCCTTCGTCGCCATATTTTTCGCCGTACTTTACAATGCCACCGTCAATTTGGTAGACATCTGTAAAACCGCGGTTTTTCATAAGCATACTTAATACCTCGCAGCGTATACCGCCCGTGCAATATGTTACGACTGGCTTTTCCTTGATATCTGCGTATTTGTCGCCCTCAAGGTCTTTGACGAAGTCGCGGGTATGGCGAGTAGCGGGCACGACTGCGCCTTTAAACTTGCCGACTGCTGCTTCGTAGGCGTTGCGGCCGTCAAAAAACACGACATCTTTGCCGTATTTTTCGACCAGTTCGTGCACCTGCTCGGGCTTGAGATGTTTGCCGCCGCCGATAATCCCTTTGTCGTCTACTTTAATCTCATCCGCTGCACCGAAGGTTACAATCTCGTCCCGTACCTTAATGCTGAGCTTTGGAAAATGTTCGCGCGAACCATCCGACCACTTAAACACCATCTTTTTAAAGGCCGGGAATTCTTTGGTCGTTTTAGCGTACGCCTTTAGGTCGTCAATGTCGCCGCCAACTGTGCCGTTAATGCCGTGTTTAGAAATAAGGATCCGGCCGCGCAAGTTGAGTTTTTCGCACAGCGCGCGCTGCCACAACCGCGCACTCTCTGGGTCGGCGATTGGCGCAAATGTATAATAGAGCAAAATCTTTTGCATCTGTACAGTATATCAAATTACCCCTGTTATTTGTAGAGGTATCTCCTATATTGCGGGCGGTCTATTGACGAATTGACTCATTATGGTTGCGCTCATCGTGAACAAAACTGTACCGAAAGGTGGGCGCAGTGCATAAGTAGCGGCCAAGTTTGGGTCATTCATTTCTTCTATCATCCTATCAATCCTTATCAACGAGGGGTCGGTGATTGAGCCAACTTCTGGCTTAAGGCTGGGCAGCACTTCGGCAAGATTGGGTACATACCATAAAAAATTATGATCAATGGTACGATGGTTGGCCAACCATCCTGGCACAGGCATATTAGTAATCGTCGTGGCGAAATAGTGTAAATCATCTTCAGAAATATTTTTTCCAACTTCTTCTCCAACTTCACGCACCGCCCCTTCTACGGGTTCCTCACCTGCTGCCAAATGCCCAGCAAGCATGTCCCGTTTGCCACCCATGAGAATTTTGCCAGCGTCACGATAGGCTAATAACACATGCACACCGTCTGTTGGCCATATGTGCACGCCGCCGTGCCACTCACCACGCTTATGTACTTCACCTCTCGGTAATATTAAACCAGTCCGCTTCCCAAACCTATTAAGTACGTCATATCGTTCTACTGGCATGGTTGCCCCCCTTTTTATTGCGGTAATTTTGCCATATATTATAGTATACTTTTTTACCGTCCTCCCAATTGTCTAAAAATTAAGCCGCCAGTAAGCGGTGGATAGGCTTTAAGTCTTGCAGGGTTTGCGTTTCAGCAAGCTGGCGAATGGCGATGGCAAAATTCGAAAAAGTCATATCGTCGACGTGCAAATTGGCCAATAAACGCGGCGTTTGGCATTGTTCTAGGAGTGGTTTAAGCGCCCGTTTTGCGTCAGCTGTCGGCAATTGCAAAGAGGTAGCGCCGGCTTTTATGATCTCCGGGCCTGCCGGGCAATGTTCACGTGACACCGGGCTAGTAGTACCCGCCATGGAAACCACGAAAAAATCTTTCAGAGGAATAACAAACGATGGCATGTCAGGATCGTACACTTTGTCCAATGTACTTTCGTAACCAACGAACGAACGGTGTAAATCGGCTACATGAGCCGGCAATTGCCCATTAGGAACACGATGCTGCGAACGGTACATAAGCAAGGCCCAAAGGCTGTTTAAGCCAAAGGAAACTGTAAGACTATCGGTCACGGGTAGTTCGACTTCCCCAGAAATCTTTTGTGTTTCCCTGAAGGCGCGGGCGGCATCGATAACCAGGTGTAGCATTTCGGGCACATGCGGCCGCATGTAATCCATTAAACCTAGGTTCTCACCATTTCCCCGCTTGTTTGCTACAATTTGTGGCTGGTAGTGCACTGCCGGATCCACATGGGCATAGTCATCGGGGTGGCGGGTAGGACGCAGATCGTCTGAATAAAACGAATCCAGCGGCATGCCATGCTCGTCCCAAACCTTTGGCCGACTGGTTGTTGTATCGAGTGCCAG
>DASRJJ010000010.1:0-6631 GCA_035649555.1 Saccharimonadales bacterium (SeqCode) | reverse complement strand
AGTTTGTAGAGCTGGTTCAACAGCTTCTTAGGATAAGCGTCTTTTTTAAGATCAATGACGATACGCACATCACCCCTGGCGCTCTCGTCACGAATGTCGCTAATACCGGTTATTTTCTTCTCATGCACCAGATCAGCAATTTTAATGACTAAGTTCTCTTTATTTAAAGCATAAGGAATCTCGGTAATAACAATCTGGTGACGGCCTTTTTTGCCTTCAACGATCTCGGCAACACCGCGCACTACAATGCCGCCTCGGCCAGTAGCGTAGGCAGTTCGCAAAGAATCGCTTCCGTAAATAATACCGCCGGTGGGAAAATCTGGGCCCTTGACATGTTTCAAAAGATCGTCCAATGTCGCATCCGGATTGTCAATTTGTTCTACGGTGGCATCAACCAGTTCAGTTAAGTTATGCGGCGGGATATTGGTTGCCATACCAACTGCAATACCAAGTTGTCCGTTTAACAACAAGTTTGGCACTTTACCAGGGAGAACAGTAGGTTCTTGGAGGCGTCCGTCGTAGTTATCGCGGAAATCCACGGTTTCTTTGTCGATGTCTGCTAAAAGCTCCTCGGCCAAGCGAGCCATCTTTGCCTCGGTATACCGCATGGCAGCCGGCGGGTCGCCATCCATGGAACCGAAGTTACCCTGCCCGTTCACTAACATGTAACGCATACTCCATGGCTGCGCTAAGCGCACCATCGCATCGTAAATAGCTGCGTCGCCGTGAGGGTGGTAGTCACCCATCACCGCACCCACAACATTGGCGCTTTTGCGGTGTTTTGCGGTACTTCTAAGCCCGTCGCGGTTCATCGTGTACAGAATACGCCTATGTACCGGCTTGAGGCCGTCACGTACGTCCGGAAGTGCCCGTTCGATAATCACGCTCATGGAATAGCGCAGGTAGCTATCTTCCATAACATTCTCGACTGTCTTCAGTTCCACCGAACGCGAGTGATCAGCTTGCAAAATTTCACCTTCTAACGGCGTTTGGTTTCCGATTGGTTCTTGTGTGTTATCGTCCATACTAAATGTCCAAATCCTTCACAAACTTTGCATGCGTAGTGATGAAGTTTTTGCGTAGTTCAACCTCTGTTCCCATCAGCTTGTTAAAGATAGCATCCGCTTTTTCGGCGTCCTCGACTTTTACCTGTATAAGCACTCGTTTCTCGGGATCCATGGTTGTATCGAACAGCTGCTCGGCGTCCATCTCGCCAAGACCCTTGTAGCGCTTTTGTTCCACAAAACCGGCTTGGCGGAAACGTTCTTCGGTCGCGTCTACTTTTGCACCCTCAGTTTTGCGCTTAGCAATAATCTCATCAAGGGTCGTTTCTAGTTCGGCTTCGTCATAGATGAAAATACTCGATTTACGGCCAGGCTTGACTAGCTCAAACAGTGGTGGTTTTGCCAGATACAAATGGCCGTTATCGATAACCGGCTTCATAAACCTAAAAAAGAATGTCAGCAGTAGCGTACTAATATGTGATCCGTCGACATCAGCGTCGGTCATGATAATGACACGGTGATAGCGCAAGCTGTCGATTGAAAACGAGTCCTCGATACCTACACCCATCGCCTTGATAAGATTAAGAATTTCGTTATTAGCGAGCATCTTATCCAGACGAGCACGTTCGACGTTTAACACCTTACCACGGAGCGGCAAAATGGCTTGAATCTTAGGGTCACGACCAACCTTGGCCGAACCGCCGGCTGAGTCCCCCTCTACCAGGTAAAGCTCGGAGTTGCTTGGGTCCTTGCTGGAACAGTCGGCCAGCTTGCCGGGCATGCTTGCACCATCGAGTACCCCCTTGCGGATGATGTTCTCGCGGGCAGCGCGGGCAGCTTTGCGAGCGCGGGCAGCCAAAAGCGCTTTGCCGACAATTTTCTTGGCAATACCAGGGTGCTCTTCGAGGTAATAGTTGAAGTACTCGGTCATTACCTGTTCCACGTACCCACGGATCTCTGGGTTACCCAGTTTGTTCTTGGTCTGACCTTCAAACTGGGGGTCAGGTAGCTTAACTAAAATAACGGCCGTCAAACCTTCGCGAGTATCCTCGCCAGACAAGTTCTCCTCTTTCTCCTTGAGCAGTCCATTCTTCCGTGCGTAGTCGTTAACGACACGCGTCAGTGCTGTGCGAAAGCCTGTTAGGTGCGTACCGCCATCTGGCGTCAGCACATTGTTGGCAAACTGCTTTATGGTTTCTGTAAAGGCATCTGTATACTGCAAGGCGACTTCAATTTGCGCGTCTTTAACTTCTTTATCCACGTAAAAGACATCTTCGTCTACTACATCTTTACCATGATTAAGATGTTTAACGTACGAGACTATACCGCCTTCGAAATAAAAACTGTAACGATTCCCTGTGTTTTGATCCTCAATTGAGGTTCGTATACCTTTTGTGAGATATGCTTGATGACGCAGCCGGTCAATAATTGTTTCATAACTTAATTTAATAGCCCCGAAAATAGTTTCGTCGGGGTGGAACGTAATTTCAGTGCCAGTCTTGTCGGCTTTACCAATCACTGCCAAATCTGCTTTTGGTACACCACGTTCATACTCTTGCTGATAGATTTTGCCATCGCGATAAACAGTAACGGTTAACTTGACGGACAATGCGTTCACCACGCTCACGCCCACACCATGCAAACCACCAGATACCTTATATCCGCCATCGCCGAATTTTCCACCGGCGTGTAACACGGTCAGTACGGTCTCGACAGTGCTCTTGCCAGTCTTGGGGTGGATGTCAGTGGGGATGCCGCGCCCATTGTCCCACACCTTAACACCACCATCGGCCAACAAGGTAACGTGCACTTCTGTCGCATGCCCTGCTAGCGCTTCATCGATGCCATTGTCAACGATCTCCCACACTAAGTGATGCAGGCCCTCAACGCCGGTGCCACCAATATACATGCCAGGACGCTTGCGTACGGGCTCTAAGCCCTCAAGGACCTGAATCTGATCAGCAGTATAGTCTTTTTGTTTCGACACTTTAAGTAACCCTCAAAATTCCATTTAGACGTCCCACGCTTAGTACTTAGTATACATTGCTTTAAGGAGAAAGGCAACTAAGCTACTCTTGGTTAGAATGAATAATACCTTCGCTGTCTATAGTAATACTATTACCTGTAGTCTCATCTTTTCTAAGGGAAATTTCGCCATGTTGCTTTGGAGGTTCGGGGTACTGGCTCTGGGTTGATTGTGGTGGCGTAATTGGCGCTGGGGGTGTTTGAGGTGCTTGGGGCTGCGACATCGGAGTGTTCTGCGCAATTGGGGGTGTTTGCTGTGGGGCCGGTGGGTAATTAAAAGGTTGTGGAGCCGCTGGCATAGTTTGCTGAACCGTAGGAGGCGTCTGTTGCTGAGGAGGTGCTTGTTGTTTTGGTTTAGCCCATGGCGATGGACGCATGGTTAGTGGACCCGAGCGCTTGTTCATCCACTCATCAAAAAAGGTTCCAGGGGCAGACATGGGCGGTTTAGGTGGCGCATAACCTGCAGGAGCGCCAGCCGGTGGATAACCCGGAGGAGCCATGCCACCGCCCCTAAAAGGAGGTTGAGCAAACTGCTGCGGCGGTTGCGGCTTGGTTGCTAGACGTTCAAAGATTTCCTTCTCTACCACAGACTGTGGCCGACCATATTTTGCGGCCGATAGCTGCTTTAAAGCCTTAGCAAGGTCATCATTTGGATTGCCTAACGGTGGTAGGGTTGCCATACTAAATGGCTGAGTCGGCACGCCGCCAACAAGAGTACGGATAATTGTATTATGGTTCGGGATACGCAGTAAATCATTACCGTCAAACTGTGGCTGGAAGTATTTAGAAAGCGCCTCGACATCAGGTTGTCCAATACGAAATGCCACGATGGTACCCATGTTCCCGAACACAGCGTCCCTAATTTCATCAGTAAGCTGCGTAGTGAACTGGTTAGCAACAATTAAGTTAAGATGATATTTTCGAGCTTCTGACATGATTGTCGCAAAAGAGTCGGTCGAAAAGTTCTGGAACTCGTCGACATATAAAGCAAAGTCTCGCCTCTGGTCTTCAGGAATATTAGCTCGGCTCATAGAGGCAGCCTGGAACTTCATCACAAAAATCATACCCAGGAGCTTAGAGTTTAGTTCGCCTAATCTTCCCTTACTGAGGTTGACAAGCAAAATCTTACCACTATCCATAACTTCACGAAGATCAAACGCGCTCTTTGTTTGACCAATAATATTGCGCATCATTTCGTTAGACAGGAAGGCACCAAATTTACTCACAAACCAACTAACGACTTCACCAAACTCGTTTGAACGCTGCGATTGTGGCATTTCTTTTTGCCAGAATTCAAGGACGTTTTGGTCCTTAACGTATTGTAATTTTTGCTTCACAAAGTCTGGATCGCGAAAAAGTTTTGGAATATCAATGAATGTACCACCTTTGGGGTCGGCCATGACGGTCAAAGCCGCATTCCTAAATAAGTGTTCGTAGCGCGGTCCCATTATGCCCTGGTGTTGTGGATCGTACAATTTATAGAGCATATTTAGCACTTCTTGAATTAAAAAGTCCTTTTGTTCGGTTGTTTGGAATTCGAACAAATTAAGACCTAGGGGGTACTCCATGTCAGCCGGCGAAAAATAAATAACGTCTTCGGTTCGTTCTTTGGGAACCATGGCCAGCAATTTCTCTGCCGTGTCGCCATGAGGGTCGACAAAGGCAAACCCGCCACCGCTCATCATGTCCTGTAGGGCTAGATTTTCAAGGAAAGTCGATTTACCGGTACCTGTTTGACCCACGGCGTACATATGACGCTGACGATCATGCAAATCAAGACGGACAGGTTTTTTTACGCCACGATATAAGTTGTAGCCAAGCAATAGGCCTTTATCGGGCATATTGCGAGGGGCATCGACTTGCTTGGAGCCTTGACGTTCCAGCTGGGATGTAGGGATACTCCTTTGGTCCGGAAAGTGGAATAGTGTTGCCAACTCAATTGAGTTAAGAATACTCTGACGCTGCTTCTGAGGGAAAAAACGCATTAAATACGCCGTAACAAACTCTTCAATATTCTTGGCGGCCTCATAACGAAAGCCGTTCTTACCAGGGGCATCAAATAAAGAAAATGCGGCCACCACATTATTTAATATGGCATTAGCTCGCTGACTAAGGTTAGAAGAAACTACGACTCGGATTAAAACTTCGTAGCCTGGATATCGAGTTTTGTCTTCTATTGAATCGAGTACAGCTTGCTCGAGAGTTGTTAGATCTTTTTTGGGAGCATCTTTGTCGTCTTTGCTTTCTGGGGGTTTTACAAAGGCTGTCGCGAAATCTTTGCCTAGGTTTAGCAGGTGCTCACCGCTTTTCTTGGCATCATTTCCCTTTCGTTTTTTGCTAGCGACATTAAGCGACTCCTTGCGCCAAGAAGGATCGGCCGGGCGCAGTACAATTTGTATACCGGCGCCATCATCTTTTTCTAGGGTCGATAACGCATTCAGTAAGGCTTGCATAGCGTCTCGCTTAAGATCTTGATAGGTCGCAATTGGGTATGCAAACGGTTCTTTAAGGGAAAGCTCTCCTCCAACTGTTCCAGCCATCTTTCCAATGGGACTAAAAATATTGTGCTCAGCGACTTCTTCTAGCCGTGCGGCAGGATAAGCACTTACAACGGCCTGTTTAACAACATCTACTAGGGCCAACGGAACTGCAGCATAAAAATGGACAAAGCCCTTGGAGCCGACAATTTCAAAAGCGAACTGACGCTGACCATAGAATTTAGTCTTGAACCCTTTTTGAACCGTACTAGCAATAATATTATAGATAACCTGGGCTTTGGAGATATTTTCGTCTATAAGTTCACGGATATCCCTACCATTACTTTCTATATCCTCGCTAGGTGGTGGGAGATGAATTAAAAGCGGCACCATTTTTAGGCCGCGTTCATAGTTCTTCTGTTCGCCAATTCTTTGCTTCAATGAATGAACTACAATCATTGCAGCTGCTACAAGACAAATCAGAAAAATTGCCGAAATAATAAGAATCGCTATCATACCTTTTGATCTGGGCTAACTTTAATGTGCTTATTAAACCGAATACGTAGGTAATCAGCTTTTACTTTGCCGATTTCTTTACTCTGCAAATATGGATCGTTTTTTGTTTGTTCGACAATCATTTTTGCCTTAGCGATCCATTCTTTGTCTAAATCGTCGGTTTGGTCTTTTGCTGGGGGTACGGTGGACATTGCGGGTTGTGGGACTGTTTCGGGGTTTGGTTGTGCCTGATAAGGAGCGGGCGAACTTGGCATAGTAGGTTGAGGTGCGGCTGCAAAACTATCAACAGGACCATCATTTACAGATGGCTGTGGCAAATTTAAACCTTGTGGCACTGAAAAATGTGGCTCCATGACGAATACTCTGGCTAATATTATAACAAGTTTATCTGTTTCTAAGAATAGTTACTTTGTAGTTTGTGCACGGCGAAACATATAAAAGTACGACGTTACAAATAAAATTCCAAGCATTACAAGATCACGAAGGGTAAGTTGCCCGAGCGATTGCAGTCCTAAACCAACAACCAATACACCCGCTACTAGTACTAATATTTCGGTTCGTCTAGATTTAAAGACTAATTTAAGGCATAAAAATATTACTATAAAAAAC
>DASRJJ010000009.1:0-8063 GCA_035649555.1 Saccharimonadales bacterium (SeqCode) | reverse complement strand
CCTTTTTGTCTGTTGGATTTTGATGTCATAGGTTACACTATGATTTTTTGGGGTCCAATGCTGCTTGTACAACTTTGGGCTCGATAATTTTTTTGCTGCGCAGGTAATCTAGCAATACGATTCGTAAACAGCCCGCAACCGGAATCGCCACCAAACCGCCTAGTAGTCCACCAAAACTGACACCAATAATAACCGAAGCAAATACAAGCAGCGGCGACATGTTGGTGGAGTTCGCCTGGATTTTTGGCTGCACTACGTAGTTTTCGATCTGTTGATACAAAATGTAGTAGCACAGTACGATCAACGCCGCCCAGGGCGAGGTAAATAATGCCACCGCACTAACAATAATCGCACCGATAGTATGGCCCACCAAAGGGATCAAACCGCAAATAAATACCACTACTATCAGCGCCGCCGGGTAACTAACACCGACAATCAAAAGGACAGGTAAAATAAGGAAGGCAGCCAATAGCGCTAGCACCACCTGACCGTTCACATAGCCTTTTACCACGCGGTACATGTCGGACGCTAAGCGATCGGCGCGCGCGTGGTGTTCGTCGGGGATGACATCCCTAAAAAACCTAATCCAGCGTGGACCTTCAATAAGCATCATAAAAGTCATTACTAACACAGTTAAGATAGAGAATACGTTACCGCTAATGCGACCAAAACTGTTAACGGCAGTACTGCCTACATCGCCTAACCGGTCTGACAACTGGTTAGAAAATTTCTGGATATCGTCTTGTAAATTGTAGCGGTCAACGAGTCTACCAAGCGACGTATCGGGGTCGCGTGCTTGCTCTAACAGTTCGGGCGCGTTACGGATAAACGTACCTGTTTGGCGCACCAACGGTGGTACGATACTTACAATAAAGCCAGTCAAAAGTAGCAGGACAACCAAAAACGAGATTCCAGTAGCCAGCGTGCGGTTGCCTTTACGCTTGCCAGGTACGTGCTGCGCAATCCAGTGCACCGGAGCGTTTAGGGCCAAGGTTAGAAAAATCGATACGAAAATAAGGGTAAGGGCGTGGCTGGCTTCGCGAATTGCAATCAAGCCAATAAAAGTTGCGACGACCAACAGCAAGGTTTTTACCACCATCCGCGTTGGGATGTTGAGGGTCACCATGTTGCTTTTGTCTTTTGGGCGAAAACCAAACATCTTAACCTGTATTATTGCTTACTTACGTTTTTTGCGCAACGCTTGCTGGTAGACAGCCATAATTTTTTGGCCGACAACATCTGGCTCGAACTGGTGTGCATATTCCTCTTGCCAAGCATGGGCCTTGCTGCGTGCCGTCTTATTACTCAGCCAGGACAGAAGTAGCTCGGCGAATTTGTCGGTATCGCGCGGATTAAATAGGCTTTCGGGATGGTGGTGCATCACCGAGGTGTAGCCAGGGTTATCGCCGGCCAGTACTACACCTGGGCTGGCAGCCATGGCTTCGAGCAGTACAATGCCAAAACTCTCACCACCAGTACTAGGAAAGGTTACAATATCGGCCGAAGCCAAATAGCGCGGTTTGTCGGCCTCGGTAACAAAACCTTCAAAATCGACAATGTCGGTAAGGCCAGCGCGGTGAACCTGCTCGCTCAGCGCCAAATGCATCGGGCCTGCCCCGCACACAACCACCTTGGTATTACTCGGCCAGGCGCCGTCACGCTGCAATTTGTCGACGGCTGCCAGCAAATGGTGGCAGCCTTTGCGTTCAACTAGCCGGCCCAAAAACATCACTATACGATTTTTTTTGTATTTTGACAGCGGTTTAGCATCAAAAAAATGCTCGAGTGGCGCCGTGTTTGGTATAACTTCACTATCAATGCCAAAAAAGCTATGCGCAAACTCTTGCGCCACTTCCGACACGCTAATAAAACTACTAAAACGCGTAAGATTTCGGCGCAGCCACCAACCGAGCACGCGCGTCCCGACGTTAACCATTTTAGAAGCCGGCGCAATATGGAATGTACCGACAATGGCCGTTTTTGGGCTGGCAGCTTTGACCACCCGCGCAGCCAAGAGCGGACTGTAGGGCATCTGTACATGCAAAATATCAAATGGCACATCGCTTAAAATTTTTTTGATGGGTTCAAGCTTGGCAGGCAAGGGAGTGCTAATTCGGTTTTGGTTGAACCGCACCGTAACGTTACGGCTAAGCGAATGTAAATTAGGCAAATCAGTACGGACTGTTTCGCCTACCAAATAGTGTACCTCGTGACCTTGGCGTTCCAGCCAGTTGCCCACGGTCAAAACATACTGCGCTACGCCATCTGCTTTATCTAACGAGGCATCAAAGACAAGGCCAATCTTCATAGTTGACCTGGTTTATGTTTTTTACGCGCCTCGGTATAAATTAATTCATATTGTTCGATAATACGGTTCCAATCGTACTGCATAACGTCGTCGGCTGCCCAGGCGCGCCAGATTGCGCGAAGGTCGCCTTGTGTTAAGAGTAGCTCCAGGCGGCGTGCAAATTCCGCAGCATGTTTAGGATTGACTAGCGAAACAGCACCTAACCCTTGCATTACCGAGGCGTAGCCAGGGTTATCGCCGGCCACAGTCACCAAGCCGCAAGCCATTGCCTCCAAAAGCACAATGCCGAAACTTTCGCCATGCAGGGCAGGGGCACAAAATAGGTCGGCTGTTTGTAAATATCGCCGTTTTTCCTCGTTGGTGATATAGCCGACAAACTCCACATTTTTTAGTTCGAGGTCAAAGACTAAATCTTCTAGTCGTTCGCGGTCTGGGCCGTCGCCGGCAATAACAAGTTGTGCGTCGGGCTGTTTTTGCTGCAGCAAATGAAATGCCTGCACTAAATATTTAACGCCTTTGCGAGGCTCGAGCCGCCCGACAAAAAAAATCGTCTTGTTTTTACGGTTGTCGGAACGGCGGACCGGTGGTTTATAAAACGACAGGTCAATGCCGTTGGGTACAATTGCTACACTCCGTTCGGTCATACTGCAGACATAGTCGGCGGCAGCTTCGGAAACGGCGGTTAGTTCGTGTATATATTTGAGTACCGACTTAGTGTAGGGTGTTACCACCTTAGAAATCGTGCGGCTCATCATAGTTTCGGGCAGTTTGGCGTGGAAGGTCGCTACATTAATAGTGTTGGAGCGGCTGAGAATTTGCAGGCTTATCATTGGCACCCAAGGTTCATGAAAATGCAAGATATCAAATTGATATTCCTCTAGCACCTCGTCAATGGTTTCGTTAACACCGGCAGATACTTGCCCGGTCGTTCCTAAGGCGCTAAAGTCGGCCGAACCGCCTATAAAAATCATTTTATCTTCGGGCTCCACCCCTTCGCGAGGCAAGGGAGTTATGATGTATGCATCATGGCCACGCTCTAGCAGCAGCTTTTGTTGCGCACGTACAATTTCTTGTACGCCGCCACCTTTGGCAATGTTATACGGACAAACGAGCCCTATTTTCATACTTAGTGTTTATTGTACCACGTGGCTAGTCGAGCTCTTTCAGCATGCGGCGCAACTTGGACGGAATAAAATCTGCCGCCTCTTTCTTTGTCGCATTAACACTGGGCGCATGGGTGGCGAGGTTGAACTCGACGCCGGTATAGTCCTTAAAAATCACCCTAAAATGCTGCTCGACCACTCGATTGTCAAAGTAATAGTCTTTTTTGGCGTGCGCATGCCAAACAGGGACATCTACGCGTTTTTGGCAGTTATCGATACCTAAAAATTGGTACGTGGTATACAAGTGGGTGCGAATATCGTTAGCGGCCCATAGTTTAATTTCGGTCTCTAGCACGGCGTTAAAAATCTCTGGCGATTGGGCGGCTGCCGCCTCAAACTTGTGCCGGGCATTGTGTGTCTTGGTGTAGGCGTAGCGTAACACCCACTTGTTTAAAAACAATCTTTTAAACAAAAAAGAATTTGGCGGTACTGAGGCAACGAGCGAGGCGTACCGGTACCATCGTAGCCGCGCCTTGCTAAACAGAAAATCATCGCGGTGCGCAAAGCCTACGCAACTAACGACAACAGTAACTTTTTTGGCTATCTCTGGATAGCGTTGCAGCATACGCGTGACCACTACAAAGCCGAACGAAATACCAATAATAGTTATTCGGCGGCGCTTGTAGCGCAACTTTATAAACGACGCTAAATAATCGGCCAAATTGTCAATGGTCGGCTTTTGGCCAATCTTGTAAAAACTGTCCATGCCACCAAAACCGGGTAGGTCAGGCATAGTAACATTGCCGAATGATGCAAAGTTTTGGATAATCCCCCACCAACGCTCTAGCATGGCGTGGTGACCGTACACCACCAGTAATTCACGACTGGTCGGTTTAGTGGCCGGCAAGCGCAGCATCCTGCCTTGCAGGCCATTCATATTTAAGGGAGTGACATATTGCGCGGGGTCCGGGTCTTTGTGTTGCATTAGTTTTACTCTACGATATGCAGGAATCAACTGACAATAGCCAGCGGACTAGCATGGTGCTGCTACAATAGGATTAATGACTCCTGCGGCCCGCCAGATTCAGCGCACTTATTTGTCTTTAGTGCTGCTTAATACCCTGGCCGCCTCGCTTATTTGGGGAATTAACACCATTTTTTTATTGGATGCCGGGCTTAGTAACCTCGAAGCCTTTGCCGCCAACGCGTTCTTTACCGCCGGTATGGTGTTGTTTGAAGTGCCGACGGGCGTGGTGGCCGACCTCAAAGGCCGGCGGTTGTCGTTTTTGCTCGGCACCTTAACCTTGGCGTTTGCTACACTCGCTTATTTGTTGTTGTGGCAAGTCGGCGCACCGTTTTGGGGATGGGCAGTAGTGTCGGTCTTTTTAGGGCTTGGATTTACCTTCTTTTCGGGCGCTACCGAAGCATGGCTGGTAGATGCCCTTACTCATACCGGCTTTACTGGCCGTATGGAGACTGTCTTCGCCAAAGGCCAAATAGTAACCGGCATTGGCATGCTTGTAGGTACCATTGGCGGGGGAATACTGGCGCAGGTTACAAACCTTGGCGTACCATATATCGTGCGCTGCGTGGCACTTGGTTTGGCATTTATATTAGCATTTTTGTTAATGCGCGACCTTGGCTTTACACCCGAGCGTGGCAAGCGGCCGCTAGCGCAAATCAAACAAATCCTTAGTAGCTCTATTAGGCTGGGGCTACGTAACCCGCCGGTACGTTGGGTAATGTTAACTGCACCGTTTATTGCTGGTGTCAGTATTTACGGATTTTACGCATTGCAACCATACCTTTTGGAGCTGTGGGGCAACGAACAAGCCTACGGCATTGCCGGTCTGGCCGCCGGCATTTTAGCCAGTGCGCAAATAGCAGGCGGGGTATTCGCACCGCAATTACGGCGATTTTTCCACCGCCGCACCACCATTTTGGTTACCGCCACG
Organism: Saccharimonadales bacterium (SeqCode); assembly: GCA_035649555.1. Classification (GTDB taxonomy): domain Bacteria; phylum Patescibacteriota; class Saccharimonadia; order Saccharimonadales; family UBA4665; genus DASRJJ01. The sequence goes on along the minus strand of DASRJJ010000009.1, from coordinate 2,697 downwards.
TTGTTGGGGGCAGTCGCCCTTACGCTAATGGGCGTATTCCATAATTTCTGGGCAGTTATTTTATTAGTCTGCATTTGGGGAGTAGTGTACGCCGCCGCAACGCCCGTCCGGCAAGCATACATTAACGGACTAATACCCACCAAACAACGCGCGACAGTATTGTCATTTGATTCGCTTATGGGTTCGAGCGGTGGCGTTGTCATCCAGCCGGCGCTTGGTAAATCGGCTGACATATGGAACTACAGCACATCCTATCTACTAAGTGGCGGCATCTACGCACTGGCACTACCATTTGCATGGGCCGCCCGGCGCACTGCCAGCCGGGGCGCAGCAAAACAGGCCGATGCTATTAGCCAAGACGAAAATCCAACCAAAACCGAATAGGTAAACAGAAGGCTAACATTGAATAATCGCACAAAATGCGTTAGAATTACCCTGTTAAAGGCAACCATTGGGGGTTGGCCAAGCGGTAAGGCACTGGGTTTTGGTCCCAGCATTCGGGGGTTCGAATCCCTCACCCCCAGCCACAAGGGACTTAGAGTCCCATTTACGAATTCTTCCTCTGTTATTTTGTTATTAATAGTTTGTTCGAAAGTATTTCTGAGCTCTTTCTCCTTTCTTACCTTATTTGCTATGGCAGTGACTAATGGAGTCCTTTCTACCTCTATTAATTTGCCGTTCAGATGGATGTTCGAAAATAAATCGCGCAGAATGGCTCGACGGTCTGTATCGTTCTTGGATTCGTAGATTGCGGATGCTTTTTGGGATAGGTCGAGTACGTTGATGCCACGTTCCAGGATTGCTAAGTAGTCTTCCTCGAAGTCTTCAAGCTTCTTGGAGATGATCTTTTGCTCGTTAGAGACTTCTTTGTGCATTTTGTCGTATTGGTGGACGCTGAGGCGGCCGTCTAGGCGGTCTTCGTACATAATTTCCATACGTCGCCCAAGCTGTTGGTGACGATCCTTTAGCTGCTTTTTGAGCGCTATTCGGGCTTCCATGTCAGCTTCGTACTTAGTGCGGAGCGTTTCCTTTACCCATGCAATGATGTTCGGTGAGGGTGACACAAGTTCTGCAAATTCGCCTAGCAACTGCATCTCGACATCTTCTTGGCGTACATATTCTCGCTGCGTGCATGGCTTGAAGTGATTACAGTGGCCATACCAGTGCTCCCGCTGCGTTTCCCAGGCGATAGTGCCACTGCACTCGATGCAGTGCATGAGCCCCTTGAATACCGGATTGTGCTTTGAGTATTTCGGAGTCTTCTTACGCGTCATGCGTTGTTGAACACGCTCAAACAATTCCACGCCGATGAGTGGCTCATGCTTGCCGTCGTAGAGCTTGCCCTTCCAAGTCATTTTGCCGATGTAGAACGGATTGCTTAATAGTCTGTGCAACTGGCTTTTTACCAGTGGGCGGCCAAAGTGAGTACGCAAACCTTTTTCTTTCATAGTCCCCACGAGCAGCTTGAGTGAATAGTTGCCACTGTCATACAATTCAAACGCTTCGCGCATGAGCAGCCCCATTTGCGGATCGGGTACATGGATTTTGCGTCCAGAGTCACCGACGGTCTTGTAGCCAGTGAGTGGCTTGCCGGGCAGCCAGCCTTGTTCAAGCTTTTCGCGCACGCCCTTATCAACCTCTTCCCGTAGGTTGTCGATAGTGTTCTTCGCAAAGAGCACGCGAAGGCCCCAGTTGAGCTTTTCTTGGGATCGAGAGTACTTGTGCATGATGAGCGAATCCTTAACAAGATGAACCTCGTGATGCTCGTCAGTTTCGAGCCAATCGTCAATCATGACAGCGTCCTTGAAGTTGCGAGTAAGGCGATCCACTTTTTCGCACACCAGAACTTTAACCTTATTGTCTGCAATATAGCGAAGCACTTCATTAAAAAGTTCGCGTTGCTTCTTGCCCGAAGCCGACTCGGATATTTCAAAGATCTTCAGTATGGTCAGGTCTTTACGAAGACAGTAGTCTTTTAGAATACGAACCTGCGCCGGTAACGAATAACCCTCGACTTCCTGATCTCGGCTGGAAACGCGGGCCATGAGCACGCACTCATTCTGCTTTGCGTTGTAGTTCCGGCGCTTGTCGTCCATACTCATATCAGGCAGACGCTTCCATGAGTAATGTTTGCCCAGCACCTATTGAGTTATCTGCAAGATTGTCATAAAAGCTGAGGAGTAGCTTCGCTACCTCAAAAGCTTCTTCATAAGTGATCGGTCGTTTCTGCTCACGCTGAAGAATAAGTCGGAGCTCTTCAATCCGGTCTGTAGGTATCGTAGTTTTGTTACCCTCGTGACTACTCATAGTCCCATTGTATCAATACTATTTGCATAAAAGCTACTGTCAGTCCCTTTATTTATCCACAGATATAGTATTATCTATGTAATGAGCATCGTTTCAGCTAAACACGTCAAATTCGGCAAACGCGTTAAAGAATTACGCGGCAGTGCTGGCATGACCCAAGATGTCCTTGCGGCTAAAATTGGCAAGGATCGCAGCTACGTAGGTTTTATCGAGCGCGGGGAACGCAATCCAAGCCTGGAAGTTATCTTTGATATTGCCAAAGCGCTCGGCGTAAAATCGGACGAGCTACTAAAAGAAATAAAGTAAATTTCTGTAATCTTTGCATTTATTTTGGAGTGATAATTCTGTCCCCAGGTCGGTGACAGTTTAGTGTCTAATATAAGGTGTTAA
>DASRJJ010000008.1:0-6797 GCA_035649555.1 Saccharimonadales bacterium (SeqCode) | reverse complement strand
GCCCCATAGCGATGCAACCGTACTCGCGGCTGGTTTGTTCAAAAAGCTCCAAATCTTGCACCCAATCGGTATCGCCATTCTCCCTGGCAATAAACCCATCTACCGAAACCGCCGCTTGAATGTCTACTTGCATACCAAGGGAATTCAATTTTGGTTTATTCACTATGAGAATCTTCTTCTGGCTTTGAGTATTTCTGAACTTTTGCGATTGAAATAGTTACTGTTTCGCTTGCTGCAGCACTGACAGCCCGGTTAACCCAGTCGGCGAATGCAACATAAATAACTTTGGCGCCATGCGTCTTTATCTTATGTATAGCGGGGCATAAATCCGTATCGGAACTCATCACAACAATGACATTCTGCTTATTGGTATACGCATCTTCGAGCATTTCAGTTGCTATACGAACATCTACGCCTTTTTCTTGCAGCACGTCCTGTACCTCGTGACAATTGCGACACTCCTTGGTACTTTTTACTTTTAGATAACCTGCTTTCACGTACTCTATACCTTGAGATTCTAGAGCAGGCACCCACTTGCGAGAGTATTCTTTGATTTTCTGTACATGCCTTAACACCCCTCCTGAAGGTTGATAGCCATTAGGTAGTTTGATATAAGAGGCATAGTATCCAATCTCAATATCGTTTGTTTCGAGTACATCGGCTAGTAGATCGCGCAACCTGTAGTTTTCCATTTCTCGCGAGCCTGCAATATCCCCGGTTTCCTTCAGTACACGAGTTAGACCTTTCCTACAATTCTCCCCGTCGATATATACTTTCATAAATCTCCCTCAAAAAAAGCCCCGCTGAAGCTTGCGCTAACACGGGGTGATGCATTAGTTACAGTAACAAATTATCATGCCCCTGTCAAGAGTTGTACACAGCTTTTACAAAAATATATTAGCACAATCAATTTGAAATATCAACAAAAAGCATAAGCAGCATTGGGCTACAGTTCACCCCAGGTTTTGCCTACCTTTACGTCTACTTTTAGGTTTACTGGGAGGTCGTATACTGTTTCCATGGTGTCTTTTAGAAGTTTAGACACTTTTTCGGCGTTTTTTTCTGGGCATTCGACCAGGATGCTGTCGTGGATTTGTAGGACTTGCTGGCCTTGCCCGGCGATGGCTTCCTCAACTTTTAACATCGCCAGTTTCATCAGGTCGGCTTCGGTGCCCTGGATCGGCATGTTGATGGCCGCCCTTTTTGCGGCCTCGCGCACCATGAAGTTACTGCTTTTCATGTCGGGCGTGGGGCGGCGACGGCCGAAGATGGTTTCGACGTAACCGTCGGCCTCGGCTTTACGCGCGGTTTCTTGCATGTAGACTTTTAACGGATAACGGAGTTCGAAATACTTGTCGATGAACGTCTTGGCTTCGGGCACCGACATGCCGGTGGCGATGCTTAACCCATGCGCGCTCATGCCATACAAAATGCCAAAGTTGACGGCCTTGGCCCGGTAGCGCATGTCTTTGCTCACTTCTTCCAGTGGCACGCCCTGCACTTGTGCAGCTGTGGCGGTATGGATGTCGACGTCTTGGTTGAATTCTTCGATCATTTTGGCATCTTCGGCCATTATGGCGGCCAGTCGTAACTCAAACTGAGAATAATCGGCGCTAATGAACACATTTCCGGGTGCGGGCACAAACGCGGTGCGAATGGCTTGGCCGATTTCGGTGCGCGTGGGGATGTTTTGGAGATTGGGGTCGTGGCTAGAGAGCCGGCCGGTTGCGGCAACATCCAGTGCGTAGGTCGTATGCAAACGTCCTTGGTCATCCACAAGTTTCGGCAAAGCATCAACGTAGGTGCTTTTGAGCTTGGTAAACTCGCGGTATTGGGTGATAAAATCCACGATCGGGTGCAAAGGGCGCAGCTTATCCAGCTCCACCGCGCCGGTGGAATACACACCGGTTTTGCCGCGCTTAACACCGTGTGTCGGCAGGCCGAGGTCGCCGTACAGCACAGCGGCGAGTTGCACGGGACTGGAAATATTAAACTCCCGCCCGGCCTGGGCGTAGATGCGGCGCTCCAGCGCACCAATCTTTTTCTCGAACTCTTTGCTCATTTCTGCCAAGTACGGGCTGTCGAGCAAAATGCCGCGGTGTTCGATGGTGGCGAGCAGGTAAATCGACGGGAATTCGATGTCTTTGGCCAGCGTTTGCAGTTTGGGTAGCTGCTCGAACTGTATTTTTTGGTCGTCGTAGACTTTCCAGATGGCAGCGATGACTTGCCCGGCGTTATCGGTGTCGACGGGTTGGTCGAGTAGGTCGGTTAGCTCGCGCGAGCGCTGCAGGCTGTCCAGCAAAAAGGCGCCGATGCGGGTGTCGTGCAGCACGGTTTTAGGTGGCTGGATGCCGGCCGTAAGTAGTTTACGGAACATCCCCTTTAAGTCGTGGCCAATAATGGGGCAAGCTGCGTCGATGGGCTTAAGTTTTTTTGCCTCGCTGAATGGCAAAATGCTGTAGGTGCCGGGCTCAAAACTCACCCACAGCTCGGTGGCTTCTTGGTCCATGGCCAGCACGCGCGGTTTGTCGGATTTAAACAGCCTTTCGTCCAGCGGCACTTGCTTGGCGGACTCCAGCGTTCGCAGCTCGGCCTGTGCCTCTTGCAATTCCTCTTTAGGCACGGCGGCTTCTACTTGGCGCAGGAGCGAACGGAACTCCAATTTACGCAAAAGTGCAGCGAATTCTGGCGTTACACCATCTTTTAATTTAGCTTTTTCGAGATCGATATGCACGGGCGCGTCGACCATTAGGGTCACGAGCTGTTTGCTGAGAAACGCCATGTCGCGGCTGGCTTCGAGCTTGGCCTTAAGCGTCGGCTTGATCAAATCCAGGTTGTCGTACACGCCCTCCAGCGTTTCGTATTGCTTGATCAGTTCCAGCGCGGTTTTTTCGCCCACACCCGCTACGCCCGGCACATTATCTGACGAATCGCCCTTCAAAGCTTTAACATCCACCCACTGGTGTGCGCCGACGCCGTATTTTTCGCGAAACGACGCTTCATTAAACAACTCGATGTTACTAAAACCTTTTTTAATAGTGTAAATATGCGTGTGCGGATTGACGAGCTGTAACACGTCGAGGTCGGAGGTGACCAAGTAACTCTCAATCCCTTTTTTGCCCGCTTGCATAGCAAACGCGCCCATCAGGTCGTCGGCTTCGTAATCGTCGGCTTCGTACAGCGGCCAGCCAAGCGCCTCTAGCAAATCGCGCAAAATAGGCAGCTGTTCGTAAAAATCAGGCGGCGGTTCTTTGCGGCCAGCTTTGTACTGGTCGTACATCACCAGGCGCGAGCGAATGTTGGTTTTGGGCTTGTCCCACGCCACGCAGACGTAATTGGGTTTGAGCTTTTTAACCACCTCTAAAGCCATCACCGCAAAGCCGTACACCCCGCCGGTGGGCGTGCCGTCTTTGGTGCTCAAATTCGGCATGGCATAAAAGCCGCGGTAAAATACGCTCATGCCATCGATAATCACCAACCGTTTCGTCATGTGTTTAAGTATACGCTAACAGATTGGATTGCGTTAGCCTATGCGTAAACTCTGTCAAATACGTGGCGCAACAAGTAAGCACCTACTATTGAAGAGCTGTGGGCAACGTGTTTTGATTCAAACGATGCTACAACAGCGCCAATGGCTTGGACAGTAGGGATCTCGCTAAAGCGCTCTGGGGCGGTATCAACAGGTTGTTTGCCTGCCCTACTAACAACCTCGGTCGCGGTGTTATAAAGAACGGCATCGAGTGGAATGCCGTGACGCTGCAATACTTTGACATAATCGGCTACGTGCCAACCCTTGGTGTCATGCGGTTCGTTGGCTAGGTTGGCAACTAAAACTTTGGATGCTTCTGATTTTCGCAACGCTTCGCTAACACCACCTACACACAAAGCGGCAAGTTGTGAGGTGTAAGGACTGCCGGGGGCGTAGACAATAAGGTCTGCTTCGCGAATTGCACTTTCCGCCCAAGGAGTAACCCGCACCGGTGGTTCGTGCGAAATCCACGGTTGTGACGACTGTATGTAATGCGTATCAATATTGTGTTCGCCCTTAATGACTTGGTTGGCGCCATCTAGCATAACCAGGTCATGGTCCTGCTCTGTGACCGGTTCGAATGTACCTATGGCTTGCATTGCAGTAGCAAACCGATGCATCCCTGCCCTGGCGCCGTGTTCAAGCATAAAAGCCGCGAGCATTACATTTTTGGGGGTATGACCCCCAAGAGGGCCGTTGCCCGGAAGGCGTGAACCGTTCATTTCACGAATGACTGGGTTCTGGCTAGAGGCAGTTATAACATTCGCAGCATCCCCGGGAGGGAGTATGCCAAATTCTTCCCGTATTCTAAGGGTAGAACCACCACTGTCGCTCATGCTAATAATCGCTGTGGCGTTGGGCGTAATTTGTGTTATTTCAGGAAAAATAGCGGCCGTACCATGGCCACCACCAATAACAACAATCCGGGGCTGGCTAAAGTATTCATTATTTTGCAACGTAAAAAGTCCAATTAGGTGTAGTTGCCTATTTTCGCTTGTCAGCCAATTTTTCGCAATATCAAATGGCCGGAACTTTATGACAAAAAATACCCTGTTTGTGATATAATAAATACTATGAAGCATGACAAAATGCTTACAAATGTGCTGACTACACTCGGTCTTAAACCGGCCGATATTGTGACATACGAAGCCCTGTTGCAAGTTAGCCCCGCCTCTATCCGTAATATTGCCAACCACGCTGGCATTAACCGCGGCAGCGCGTACGAGGCGCTCAAGCGACTAGTCACCCATGGTTTGGTAAGTGTTAAACAACGCGGCCAGCGCGACTATTACACCGCCGAATCACCAGAGAAAATTAATGACCTCATCCGCGACAAACGCCGCGACCTGCTCACGGCCAGCGAATCCGCAAAGGTCGTCATCCCACATCTGCTTACCAAACACGCCCCGCCAAAAGGCCGCCCTGCCGTGCGCTATTACGAAGACGACGAGGGCGTAGCTACGGTGTTAAAAGATGTACTGCAAACCTGCCGCACCCTCAAAGATCGCCGTTATTGCGTCTACTCTTCGCAGCGAATCCGCCAGTATTTGTACCGCAAATTTCCGCAGTTTACCAACCGGCGTATCGCCGAAGGTATTAGCGTACAGGTGATTGCCGAAGGCGAAGCAAGCGACCATGCCGCACTTTCCGAACGCAAATGGTTGTCGAGCGAAAAGCACGACGTCGAAATCTCCAGCTACGTCCTAATTTACGGCAATAAAGTCGCACTTATTTCAATTGCCGACGATCTCACCCCTTACGCCGTAGTGGTCGAAGATGGCGGCGCAGCGTCAATGCACCGGCTTACGTTTGAACAATTGTGGGAACGACTGTAGCTACACCGCTTCGCCGGAATATGCCAATTCTTCCAAAGGGATCTCTTCTTGCTCGGCAATGAGGTACTCCATTACTTCTTTAGGAGTATCGAGAAACACCACCAAATCTTCTAGCGGCCGGGGTAGCCGGTCTAAAAAGCCCTCGCGGCGCATACGTTCGTATTGCAGCTTTAGACCTTCAAAAAAATTGTCGGTATTAAGGATTACCAGCCGCTTGTTGTGGCGGCCATAGCGCCGTTGCTCTAACAGGTCGGTAAATTCGTCTAATGTACCAGTACCGCCCACCATGGTGACAATGGCGTCGGCATGTTTGAGCATTAAGCGCTTGCGGTCGGCCATGTCTTTAGCGAACAGCATAGTGTCCGCGCCCTCGTAAGCGCTGGTTTTAAGCTGCTCCATGGAAACACCAAAAATCCTGCCACCGGCTGCCTGCGCGGTTGTGGCAATTTCGTGCATTAACCCACGGTCGGAACCACCCCATACCAGCGTATGGCCGCCTTCGGCGATCATCCGGGCCAATGCCCGGGCAGCATCTTTATATTTGTCATCCACCTGGGCAGCTGAACAAAAAATACAGATATTCATAAAAAACCTTTTAAAAATAAGTTTTTTATTGTAATATTATTTTTTAACTTTTGCAACAACGCGAGAAATATGTAATGCCCCCAAAATGCCACATTGAAGTTCCCGCAGAAATACCAGCTCTCCAGATTCAACAAGAACTTACATCTTCAGAACCTCTAGCAGAACCACATAACCACCCGATAGCCGGTTGGACTCCAGACCAAATAGAGGCCGCGGAACGTATAGCCCGAGATCCCGAGATTCGCAGTGCCCTATTTGCCACAGCTATTCATTTTGGAGCTCCGGAGCCGGAAGAAGTTGTTCAGGATTCTATTGTTGATATGGCAGTGCTTGGCGAAAAGCTTGACTTTAGTAGGGCGATTAATTTGGCGAGGGTTATTGCGCAACGGACCGCCATAGATCAACTACGAAAAATATCAAAAAGAGATGGCAGGGAGCTGGCTGCCGACACACTTCCTGATGTCGTATCTGGCAATCAAGAAAACGAACATTTAGATAGAATGCTTTTAGAAGAATTACTGGCCGAGCTTCCCCAACATTCCCGAGGAGTCCTTAGACTCATATACTTCGCAGGCTACAAGTACCGAGATTTAGCGGAGGAGGTAGGCATTCCCTTCGGTACCATCGCGACTGCGGCGTCCGATGCCCGAAAAAAGCTTAAAGCCCGGTTGGCAAAACGAGGAATTACTGGAATTTAAAATAAGCGTTGCCCCGCTAGGACTGTTTTGCCGCCCGGTTGGCTACGAATTCTGCTAAGCTGCACAAAAACTGTACATTCTTTCGGTTCCAGCCTCTAGGTAAGGTCAGTGTTGAGTCCAGGGCTTGCTGGATGTGATTCTCTGCTAGAC
>DASRJJ010000007.1:0-2219 GCA_035649555.1 Saccharimonadales bacterium (SeqCode) | reverse complement strand
CAGTGTTGCAAGAGCCAACAAAAGGCTACTAAGGTTGCTAATCCGAACAAAGCGGCAGTTACCCTGGTTAGTAAATAACTATGGCTGGTTAGATATGTTAGGCCGTGAGTAATAAGCGTAAAAGGCGCCCCAAGGGGGTCTTGTAAAATGTCTTTAGCGTTATCGCTGTTATTAAACATGGTAACTTCTTGCGTGGCATAGCCCGGAAGCAATGTGCCAAGCCGAAAGATTAACAAGCTACCCAGCGCAACAAACAACCCACCATACAGCAGCAACGGCTGCCACATATCTGCCACAAAATTGCGCAAACGCTCTAAACGCATCTTACAAATAGTATAGCATTTTGATGAGTTCTCGGCGTATTGGGGCTGAAGATACTATTTTGCAGGCGGCTGCGTAGGATTCGAACTATCGCAGGACCGAGGAGAACGAATGCCATAGTTAATCATGCAACAGAATAAATCCGGAACCCCCTCACTCATTACTACTAAATCATGTATTACGAGACTCTATAAAGATAGGCGTCATCAATATATTGACCATTGATGACATTGCCGGTAAATCTTATACCGCCTATCCACGTCGGTTCGGTGCGCACAGCAATCTTTAATAGGTTAATCAATGGATGCGCTGGGCTCACAATTGAGACATTTTTTATGAAGATGCTATTTTTGCCCAAAATTTTAAGTAACTGTTTCTGTAATTTTCCATAAGCTTCAATTGGCCCAAGATCATCTAAGAGCTTAGATGCAACTATGTATCTCCAGCTAGTTGATTCTGCATCAAGAAACCAGAAAGCAGTAGTGACAGGAAACTTAGCCTTGTCTAAACCAACCAAGACTTTTTTGCCTAGCTTAATGCTTTCTTCGCTTAGTTCTTTTCTATCCACTGCAATATTCCATAACTTGAATCAGTAATAGCCTTAATTAAGTCGTTAGCCGCCTTTTTCGTTTTACTTTGATTATAGCGAGTGTATCGATTTTCTTCACTCCAATCTTTTACGACCGACCAATAAGTTGCGAGAGTGGAGTCGGCCTTCATGTCTCTTTCAAGAGTTACATTTAGGCCGGCCAGCTTAACCAACGCTTCAAGATTGTGTGTATAGCTATCAATAACAAGCTGTTTATCGGGAAAATCGTATTTACGCGTGTTCTGTGCAATTCGGGCTTTCAGTGCACACTCCACGGCATAACCGGCGAGGTAGTATGCGCCACAGTATTGCTTATTTTTAAGCAATACTCGAGCATCGCTAATTCTCATATCTGATAATTTGCGTAGTGCCGCACGATTCAGAAGTCCCATGGGCGCAATTATAGAATAGCTTGCTTGTACGATCTACAGAGATATTTATTGGAATCCAGATTATAGTAAATAACAGATCAAGGACCTGTCTGAATTTGCTAGCTGTCTATAAAATGGTATCCGTCAGTCCCCAGACTAGGCGCTAAACGGGTCGGCGACGTGCTTGGTGTCGAGTGAGCGGAAGCGCTGGTGTTCGCGGTCAAAATATAGCTCTACGCCGCCGGTCGGGCCGTTACGATGTTTTTTGATAAAGATGTCGGTGATGTTTTTGCGCTCGGTTTCGGGGTTGTAATAGTCCTCACGGTAAATAAAGGCTACAACGTCGGCGTCTTGCTCGATGGAACCAGATTCACGCAGGTCGGCTAGTTGCGGGATTTGCGGGCTGCGGCTTTCTACCGACCGGCTTAGCTGGCTTAGGGCAACAAGTGGCACATTTAGTTCGCGGGCGATGGCTTTAAGACCGCGCGAAATTTCCGAAATTTCTTGCACCCGGTTGTCGCTGCCACCAAACTTGCTGCCACCGCTCATAAGCTGTAAATAGTCGACGATAATCAGGCCGAGGGGTTGGCGGTGCGCCTCGCGCCGCGCTTTGGTGCGTAGGTCGCTGACGGTAATGCCCGGGGTGTCGTCGATATACATTTTGGCTTCGGACAGCGTACCCATGGCTTGGCCGATTTTTTCAAAATCGCTGTCGGTTAAATTGCCGGTACGCAGCGCCCAAGCATCGACCCCGGACTCCATGGCTAACAAACGGTCAACCAGCTGCTCTTTACTCATTTCGAGCGAGAACACAAGCACCGAGTGCCCGGCAACGGCGACGTTGTGTGCCAAGTTTAGGCTGAGTGCGGTTTTACCCATGGATGGGCGGGCGGCCAAAATAAACAGGTCGCTTCTTTGCAGGCCAGCCAAAATATTAT
>DASRJJ010000006.1:0-2863 GCA_035649555.1 Saccharimonadales bacterium (SeqCode) | reverse complement strand
GCTTCGGTTAGGGCGGCGGCGTGCTCTTTGTATCCGTAACGCTCTAGCCCATCAATGATTAGCCAGTTCATATTAAACCATGTTGGGCCTTGCCAATACCTAACGGGGTTAAACCACGGGGAACTGAGGGGTACAGATGGTATGGGGTGGGCCGGGCCAAATATATGTTCGTTTTCTAGCATTTTAACAATTAACGCGGCGCGTTCTTTACTAATACAGCCGGCATAGAGCGGCAGGAATGCCTCGATGCTTGGCTCTTTTAGTAAACGGTGGGTTACGAAATCACGCGGGTAATACATCTCGGTGTATGGGTCCCACAGTTCCTCTAGTTTTTTGCGCGACAAAGCAATTTTGTCTGCCAAAGGTTTAGGCACCTCGGCACGTAAGGTTTTGGCAATTTGTAACAAATGCTCGTTGGCCCGGATAAAAATGCAGTTAAATGCTAGGTCTTCAATGGCGAACAGCGAATGGCTTAGTATGCGGTCGATATTGTATTCTTTACGGCGTAAACGGCGTTGGGCGTCATACAGCGCCATGGCGTCGACATTGACTGGACGCTGCGCTTTAGGGACGTACCTTGTGTCGGCCCGAAAAAAATTGAGCAATATGTCAAGACGGGTGGCTCGCAATAGGCGAATCCACCACGGCAGCAGGTGGTTTGACATTTCGTCCATCCAGGGCGGGGTGTTATCGAGGCCCGTTTCCCAGGGGTGGATTTGCAGCACAAGCCCTTCATCGTGCGGGTCGCGCTCGGCAAACAGCCAGGTGTGGTAGTTAAGCAGGCTCGGCCAGACTTGGCGGTACCAGCTGCGGCGCTCTACCGTCGACATTTTTTCGCCAACGCGTACGATCGCTTCGGCCAACATTGGTGGCTGGGTTATGCCACTGGTCGAGATATCCTCGGGCGCAAACGGACTAACCCAGCTGTGCCATATACCGGTATGGTGGCGTTCCTTTTTGCCGGGTGTCATGATCATGTGAGGCACCATGCCGTTAGCCCACTGGCCGCGGAAAAGGCTTAGAACTTCTAGCTTGGCGCGTTCGACATCGTAATGCCGCTGACCGATGGCGATAAAACAACTATCCCAAAGCCATTGGTGTGGGTATAGTCCTTTGGCAGGGATGGTATATACCCCGCGGTCGTTTTTGTCTAACACTTCTTTGGCACGCACAAATAACGTGTCGTCGGTACTGCTCATGTTTGTAGTATAACCTACTCGAGTGTGAAAGATTTAGATAGGCGAAATTGTTTGAGTTATCTATGTATGACTTTGATCCATAGTTGCATGTTATTATTCAGTAGGGGGGGAGTATGGGGATTGACCAACTTGATGCACGCAAAGAGACGCTAAATAATGTTCTGTCGTTTAGCGGTAATCCGCAACCCTTAGTCATACCTAGCTTTCAACGTGAGTATAAATGGGAGGGAACACGTGTCCTGGATCTTTTTAAGCATACCGACCCAGACGACACCTCGTTTGGCTTTATAGGCACGATGGTTTTTGTGAAAGACAAAGGGGGTAGCCTGGAAGTCGTTGACGGTCAACAAAGGCTACTAAGTCTTATCGTCGTCCTATGCGCGCTAAGAGACTTTATATATAGTCTGAGCCAGGATATGACTTCTACTGGCAAGGATCCGACGTTGGCTGCAAAGTACAGGGGCATTAGCGAAAAAAGCATCCAAGAGGAAACTATATACCGTTCTGACCCCCTTAGCGAAGAAGCGCTTGTACGCGTGACTTTTCATCGCCCCAGTTTTACTTATATAAGAGATAGCTATCTCTCCTGTATCCCAAGCGATTTGAAAGCAGAGGCCCCAATTGAGGCAGAGGCTAAACTGTTCAAGAAAAACTATGAAGTTGTCATGGGGCACCTTCGCGACAAATATAGTAGCGATACCAATTATCAACGCTTAATTGAGCTGTTGAGACTTCGGATTAAAAAGCTTCGCAGTTTGGTTGTTAATGCAATTTACATTAATAATCCTGATTACGCCACGGAAGTATTTGAGACGATAAATGCAACCGGTATCACACTGAGACTCCCTGATTTAGTTAAGAATTTTCTCTATAAATCAATTAAGAGTGAAGCTGTCGAAAATGACTGGGCGCAAATAGTAAGCAATTGCGGTGGCCGTGATGCAGAAGTTGAGAGACTTATAAAATACGTTTGGGGTATTCAATTTGATACCACCGAAAACGAGATATTTCGTAGTATCAGGAAAGAAGTTGATAATCCGCAAGTCTTTATGGGGCGTTTACTGAAGGCATCAAAAGTTTTCAATTTCTTACAGCATCCAAGCACACTCAATTACTCCCATGCCGGCCTTGTCTCTAGTGACCCTGCAAACTATAAGACTGACGTAGTCACTATCGCTGAGAATGTTGCCGTTTTTAAGACAATTCAGTACGCTCGGCTTATTCTGGCTGTCAAATTTTACGGACAAGATTGTATGCGCATACAAGATTGGGTGCGATTGTTCAAGTTTATCGAGGCATTCCAAGTGAGAGCTTTTCTCACTAAAGAAGCGCAAACAAGTCGTATAGAAAAGCTTTATGGTGCCTTTTCCCGGAAACTATACCAGATACATGTAGACTCAAGGAAACAAGATTACAAACAAAGTCGCGTTAAAGGATTACTTTTTGAAGAATTACCAAAAGAGATGCTCAAGATAGTTCCTGATGACGAATTCTACATAGCCTTCACTAATTTCAGGCGAAGCGTCTCAAGTACAAAAGAGGCAAAGATAACCAAATATCTTTTTGCTCGAATAGAGAAGAAGCTGTCTCGCAACGAAATAGATATTGATTATAGAAATAAGGCTACCACCTTAGAGGAAGTTCTACCGCAGTCATTTGCATCG
>DASRJJ010000005.1:0-3899 GCA_035649555.1 Saccharimonadales bacterium (SeqCode) | reverse complement strand
ATGTAAGCCTCGGGTTGATAATAATCAAAGTAACTAACAAAATAATGTACCGCGTTATTGGGGAAAAACTTTTTAAATTCCTCATACAGCTGTGCCGCAAGCGTCTTGTTGTGGCTCAGTACCAAAGTCGGTTTTTGAATATTTTGGATGACATTCGCCATGCTAAACGTCTTGCCACTGCCGGTTACGCCCAACAGTGTCTGATGGTGCAGCCCTTGTTGAATCCCTTTGGTCAACTGAGCAATAGCTGCCGGCTGGTCGCCGGTAGGCTTGTAATCACTACTAAGTTGAAACTTGCTCACCAATCTATTGTAACAGGCTACGGGATGGCTTCAACCGAAGTTACATCCGACTTAAAGGCCTCGATTGCCGCTTCTGCTTTGGCTCGGATCGTCAGGTCATCACTACAATAAGCTTGTGGACGATCGAAAACAAAGTAATAGTTACCAACCTTTGGCGCGTTGGGGTAGAGTTGCAAGTATGGTTGTTCGGCTATAGGGTGCATATCGTCTTTGGCAAAACGAGTGTAGACACCAGTAGTTGTTTTATTGGCCGCACAATCGGTATTTTTTAATTCGTCGGTTGATAAATAAGCATAATCAGGCCCAGCCTGGCCAATGTAGTAGTAACCGCCGCTGTTGTCGTTGCTCAACTTAAAACGTACGCCCCACTCTGTAATGTTGAGGTACTCGGCTTTGGCCTGCGCCGGCTGTTGCTCGGCTTGTTCCTGATTTTGCTGTGCCTGATTTGCTGAATCGTCCGTTGGTTCTGCCTTATTATTCTGCCACACCCACCATAGGCCAAACAGTAATAACAAAATAAGTAATAAAATGAGTAATAGCTCCCAGATAGTAAAGCCCTGCTCTTTTTTTATGCTGCCCATACCCCCCCTTTTTTTTAATTCTATTGTCTTACTGTACCTGCAATGATATCCAGCGCCAAGTCTGCGTCATCAGTTATGGTGTACAGGTCCATGTCGGATTTATCTATGGCGGCTATCTCTCCGTATACAACAGTTTCAATAAATTTGTGTAGCGGCCGCCAAAATTCTGCGCCGACCAAAACAATAGGGATGGCAGGGATTTTGCCGGTCTGTTTGAGGGTTAAAATTTCAAACAGTTCATCCAGCGTGCCAAAGCCCCCGGGAAAGTACACATATGCCCGGGCTGTAAAAGTAAGTGCCACCTTCCGGCTGAAAAAGTAATAAAAGTCAGCCGAGTGCGTAACGTAGCCATTTTTTACCTGCTCTTTAGGCAGCTCAATTTCCATGCCGACAGAATCGCCCTGTGCCTCGTGCGCCCCGCGGTTACTCGCCTCCATAATTCCTGGCCCGCCACCGCTCACTACGGTTAGGTGCAGTTCCTTTACCACCCTATAGGCGAGATTTTGGGCCTGTTTATAGTGCTTGCTACTCGGTTTTATGCGCGATGATCCAAAAAAGGTGACGGTATCCGGATGTTTTTTGAGCAAGCGGAAGGCATGTTGAAAATCGTCGTCAATGCGCTTCATGCGCTTTCTAATTTCGGCATCGGTAAGGCTGTGTACACGCACCGCACCTAGCTCGGCGATCGTCTGTAAGGGCAGTTTTGGCCTTCTTTTTGGGATAAGTTTCTTAAGGTGCTTTATCATGCCAGTACCTCCTGCTCGGGTTTGTCGTTAATTAGGTCTTTGGAAAGCTGCTGCCCAACTGCGGCCTCTAAATTCTCTTGGTGCAAGTAGCGCATCATCAGCTCGTGCCACAGATGGTCCCGGAAAAAATGTACCACACGGTCGCCATACCCTAGGTGGTTTGCGTGGTTAAGTGCTACATCGAGGATATTGAGCGACACCGGCTGGTCCTCGTGCATAAGTGCAAGCATAGCCGTACCTTGCCAAAAGTGGAGGGCTGGTTCCAGTCCGACTAGAGCGTCCTCGCCTTTGTACCACTGCAAATCCTCTGGCTGGACATGCGGTTCAAAAAGTTCCGGGTTGTATGCCTCCTTAAAAGTAGCATAATACTGTTGGATCATCCGCCAGGGCACCGCTTTGCCGGCAAGTGTAGCGCTAGTTAGCGGTTCATTGGCTACGGCTTGCTGTACAATCCGGCCAAAGGTAGGTTTGACCTGCTGCATCTTGATAAACGAGCTAAAGGCCCGAATGGCGTTTGTTTCGTTTAAAGCAAGCATGAGAGTCGTGACGGCCAGACCATCGATGTCATGCTGGACCGGCAATAACACCACCGTACCCAGTTCGCGGTAAGCTACAATGTGGGTCCGATGTTTTGCCACAAAACTGTTAGCAAGCGTTTGCCATTTTTTTGATTTTGGCGTAATAAAACTGATGCGCCGTGATTCAAAATCGCTGGGGGCAAGCTTTGCATACTGGTTTAAAAAGGTACGTTGCCAGCTATTTGATTCGCACAGTAAAGCGGCTACATATAACTGTGCCGGCGTCTCGTGCTTAAGCATTGACTCTACCGACCGATACCCGAGGCGTTTCATGGCCGCCTTTGGCGGTTTGGCTTTTAACAGCTTTTTAAAAACACTAGACTTTAGGGCAAAACACTGTTGTGGCATATCATGCTTAGCTAAAAACTGTTGAACCCGGGACACCACCAGTTCGGATGGTGCGTCTGACGAAATATTCAGTCGATATTTAACTAACTGCTCGTCATTTTCGAGTTTTTGACGCAGCACTTCGTAAAGCTCGGGCCCGGTTGTATCGGCTGGGTCCAACCCTAGCTCGGCCAATTTTGTCTTTACCTGTTGAATAATGTCAGTGGTCAGCCGAATATCGGCGCTCGGCGCTCCAGCGGCTTGCTCTAGCTGCCGAATACTCTGGCTAAACATTGGTTCGAGCGCCCCCAGCGCAGACCGTAAAAATCGCGTCATGTCTATCAATCAGATTACCACAAGCAGCATCGGAATGATAAATCTACGACCGCACGACTGTTTGCCCAGGACTAATGTCGCCGAGTTTTTGCAAGTGGAATTTAAGTAAGCAATAATTTGATGCTTATATAACTTTTAGTTTATTGTATAACAATATGTCTGAACTAAATTTTTGCCCCACTAATAATATATGTGAGCGTACTGTGCCGGATGTTGGCTTCTGCGGTAGCAAGATAGAGCATTTGCCAGCCCTTGTGCCACCTGGCCAACTCTGTGTAAATGCTTTGTGGAATCGGCTCGAAATTGTTTCATATAAAATCCAAGAAAGCTCTTTACCGGTAGGCGGCCTAAAAATCGAAAAGGCTGGTTTACTTTTGGAGTTGAGCGCAATTCCGCCCCCTGCTATCACCGAAGCCGAAGCCGAAATATATACCGACTTTGCCAATCAAGTTCTCTCAGACTCAGAACTTAAGCGCTCTGACTTAAATGGCCAGCTTTATTCACAAGCTGTCCTTCTGTCTTTATTTTCGTCTGACTTCCGTAGCCGTAGCGGAGAAAAAAGTGATCAACCCAACAAAAATCCAAAAATATCCCATCTAATGAACGAGGTCCGTGAAGCACTGTTCCATACCGACTCCGAGCACATAGTGCCGAGGGTAGACCATGAGCTTTGTTTTCCATCAGAAGGCGAAAAAAAAGGTGTATATACAAAGCTAGCATGTTTTGCACTCTGCGAAATGGCCGGAATACCGATTTTGCCTGCAACTTGGCGTTGCCGACGTGCATGCGATGCCTTTGCGCAGGTGAACGATCACACTGTACCGGTTAAATTTACATTTTCAACTAAATCTAAAAAAGAAACACAAGAGGGAATCGCCTTTGTTACGTTTGAAGAATTGGTATTGCGAGCCAATACGCTGGCCCCAGAAACATATCTTGTATCAGCGCCTACTACGGTTTTGGCCGATAAAATGACTTTTCATATAGAGCAGGACGCGGCTTCAGTTCGAAGCGGCCCAAAAACTAAGG
>DASRJJ010000004.1:0-5667 GCA_035649555.1 Saccharimonadales bacterium (SeqCode) | reverse complement strand
TGACGCACTCAACGTTAGCAATTCTACCTCCACCGGCAATATTGCAGTCTTTAGCGATAACAGTACCGCCGTCCTTACACTAGCCAACGGTGGTGGTGCTTTGTTCCGTAACCAAACCAACTCGGCAACTGCCCTACAGGTACAAAATGCCACCGGAGCAGATACACTGTTTACGATAGACACCGCTGCCCGCAGTGCCAGTGGCGGTAACTTGGTTAAAATTGGCAACTCAACCGGAACCGATACAGATACAACTTTCCTGGTACTTGATGGCAGCACTGCTGACCCAAGCACCAATATCGCGGCCCTCAATGGCGGCATGTTTTACGACTCCGACGACCACAAAGTTAAGCTTATTGAAAACGGCCAAGTAAAAATTATCTGTAATACGACTGACCTCGGTTGTGGTACAGGTACGGTAACCCTGCAAAGCGCCTACGGAAACGGTAACACAATTAATACAACCGATAACCGTAACATCGCCTTTAACCTAACCGACCAAAGTACTGACCCCAGCTTCCTGATTGATTTGCAATGTGACACCAGTTGTAGCACCAATGGCAAGTTTGCCGTACAAGACGACGGAAGTGATGTATTTACCATCTTACCTGCTGCCGGTGGTATAACTGTTGGTGATAATACCCTTAATACGCCAGTAACTATTAATTCCGGAACTGGAACCATTGCGGTGGGTACGGGCGCTCAAGCGAGGACAGTCAATGTGGCTACCGGTGCCGCTGTCCAAACAGTTACAGTTGGTTCCACGAACAGCACAAGTTCATTGCTACTGCAAGCTGGCACCGGGAACTTGCAGATTCAAACGCAAGGTGGCACCTTGGGGGTTGGTAATAACTCCGTAGCCCAGACTTTACAAATTGGCAATACTACCGGTGCAACAGCCATAACGATTGATGCCGGCACAGGCACGATTGCAGTCGGTACTGGCGCCCAAGCCCGCACTATAAACGTTGGTACTGGTGCAGCGGCGCAAACCGTAACAGTTGGCTCTACCAGTGGGGCGAGCGCACTAACTTTACAATCCGGTACCGGAAACTTAAGTATTACCACCCAAGGCACGGGCTCGCTTAATATCGGTAACAACGCTGTTGCCCAGACCCTTAATATTGGCAACGGTACGGGTGCAACGGCGGTGAGTGTTTTGTGCGGCACGGGTACTTGTGGGTTTGGTAACAACGCCGTAGCCCACACTACTACCTTGGGGTCGACTACGGGCACAGCTACCACAAACCTGCAAGCGGGCACGGGGGGGCTAAGCTTAACGAGTGGCGCCAACATCACTCTTGGAACCTCAAATACCACGGGTACCTTGTTGGTATTAGATGATAAAACTGATTCTGGCGATCCAACCGGTGTAGCCGGCGGTATGTACTATAATTCCAACCTTAAAGTCTTCCGTTGCTACGACACCTACTGGCGTGACTGCATGGCAACCGTTCGGACAACATATTCCTATACTATGGAAATGGGCAGCGGAACGGGCGATAATACATTTACCTTCGATACCAGTGGTGGCGGCACAGACGATGGTGTTGATGGTGTAACTAGTCATCCAAGTATCATGCTCATGGGAACAAGTACGGGGGCAACCAACTGGGTGTATGCTGGTTCACGCAAATCGGATGCGATTAGGTTGGGTAATGGAGACTACTGGCGTTATGAAACGGTGTTCCGTATAGGTACCATTTCAGACGACACTACCGATTATTTCTTCCGTGCCGGTTTTGGAGACAATCTTGTCGCTAGCGATAATGGGTCTAACGGCTGTTACTTTAAATACAATGATGATGTAAACGGTGGTGACTGGCAAGGTATTTGCGTAAGTGGCGGTACGGCTAACAACACAGTTTGTGATACCAACGTTCCAGTAAGTGCCTCTACTTGGTATAGATTAACTGTTGCCGTGAACTCCGCGGGAAATTCAGTAGATTTTATAATTGACGGCACTAGCCGCTGCCAGGTAACCACCAATATTCCTACTGGCTCTGGTAATGTGGTGGGCTGGGGTGATGCGATAAAAAAGACAACAGGTTCTACCGATATAACGGCCGACCTCGACTATATCACTCTTGAGGGACAAATGGGTACTTCCCGTTAAATCTAGTCCCTCTTGTGAGGTCTTAGGGCTTGTAACATTGTAGTAACGTCTTCGCTTTTGGTACTGCCGGATGCGTTAATAAGCAGCAAAATATTATGCTGTTCGCTGGTCATGATGCCTACTAATCGGCCTTCCACGTTATTTATTAGCGCCGGCGCGACGGTGTTTTCGATTTTTTGCGTTCCTTCTCCTGCTAGTAAATCTTGTGGTAAGTCCTCGGGTAATGCCTGTTCGGTCAGCACTATCGATGGCGCACCTGGTTTGGTAAGCGTCATGATGACGATATTTTGATCGAAGCTAACCGATTTCTCATCGAGTGTGTAGCCGCCAGGTATCTCATCAAAGAAAAAGTAAGGCGTAAAGTCTGCAATCTGATTCGCAACGGTTGAAGGCAGCAGAGAACGCGAAGGATTGTTTTTCCAGAACAAAAACCCTACAGCTATCGAAGAAAGAACAATGAATATTATAACCGTAGCAAGTAAGGCTTTTTTGCGGATGACAGGCCGAGCTGTCGATTTATGTTCTGCCTCGGTATCCATAAGGTGATTGAAATTAAGGCACTAAATGCCCAATGCAAGTATTGCCGTTATCGTTACTGTTCGTGTTATCGGGACAAATGGTGTTATCCCAGGTGGCACCGGTTAGGTTAGCATTAGAGAAGTCGGTACCTTGTAATTGTGCGTTTTTAAATTGAACATTGCTGAAATTTGCCCCCGTGGTCGTATTGGCGCTTATTAGTTTTACGCCGTCAAGAACTAAACCGCTGAAGTTCGTCGAACTTAGATTGTTCTGGCTTAGATTAAAATTTGGTTGAAAGATTGCGGACGTAAAGTCAATTCCTTCAAAGTTGCCTGCACTAATAGTGATGTCGCCAAGAGTAGTTCCGTTAAAAGTAGATCCTCGGAAATCGCCTCCACCCAAGACAGAACCGGTTAACAAGAGACCAAAATCTGCCGAATTAAAGTTGGCGTTTTGAACGTTGCTGTTTGAAAAACCGCTGGCGAATCCTCCAGCCAAATGCGCTCCGCTAAAGTTGGCGCCAGAAAAGTTACTTTGCGAGCCTCGGAAGCCCCTGAGTGTGCTGCCCGATAGATTAGTGCCGTGCATATCTGAACCAATCAAGAATGTGTTGCTAAAGTTTGCACCAGAGAGATTGCTATTCGACATATCAACTCCAGTTGCATTAGCTCCGGAGAAGTTGGCAGCGTGCATATCCAGCTCCGCCATAGTTCGGTATTGCAAACTGGCGTTCGAAAAATTTGCCCCCACCAGATTAGAGACAAAACCGCCTGAACCGGCAGGGCCAGCCGGGCCTTGGGGTCCCTGTGGGCCTGTTGCACCAGTGGGCCCGGCTGGGCCTTGTGGCCCGGTTTGATTCCAGGTTATCGCCGTTTCGTTGCTGGCGCAGGTTTGGGTGGCGTTATCAATAATCCGTACAGCCCCAACAGAGGTGCGGTAACAGGCATGTATGACTCCTGTGGGGTCGGGGATTGCTGCCCATACAGCAGCAGTACCGCCACCGATGATAATTCCGGTAACCAAAATCCCAATAAGCTTTGCCTGTCCACGCAGCTTAGTAATGCGCGCTAAAAACATACAGTCTCCACTTAACTGTTCTCATAGTACGACACTAAGAATCATAAATCTAATGTTTGTTGCACTAAAACGGTAGCCATTTAGTACTAGTATTATATAAGACAAACCGGGCATAGTAATTACACGATAATGTTTGCTTTTTTAAGCGTAAGCACGCTATAGTACACAAGGAGGCGTTCCGAAAGGAACAAAAACAAACACCACCTTGCAAAACCAAAACCAAAACACCGGTGTCATTTTTCCTGATAACCAAACATCACAACCTGTGGTGTCTATTGATGCTACCGCTGATTCCCAGGCTCTACTTAGCTCGCCGGCTCCTAGTTTGGCATCGTACCCTGTTCCTCTAGACCAGAGCCAAGCAGTTACGGCTTTGCCCCCTAAAAAACAGAACCTGCTTATACGGTTAGCTCGCCGGGCAGATATTGTCTTAGCTATTTTGTTGGTGTTAGGTAGTGTCGGGCTGGTAATTATTAAGAATTCCCCCAATACAACTAGTACTAGTGTTGGCCAGTTTGAGAGCACAACCCTGCCATTAGGGACCTTAGCAGCCTCGGACAGTATTCCGCTAGATACAAGGTCGGTCAGAATTAACGGCAGCCTAATCTTGACACCTTCAACCGAGCCTACTGTGGCAACTGCCGGCCAAATGTACTATGACCAAACCAGTAACGTATTGTCTTATTACAACGGGACTGATTTTGTGTCACTGGCTGGCGGCGAAAGCACAGTTACCTCAATACAGGGTCAAGCAGGCAGTGTAACATTAACTGCCGGGCAAGGAATCGGCATTAGCGGCACCACAATTTCTAACACCGGCGTCGTAAACCTTATTGCGGGTAATGCCGGCATAGTGATTACAAAAGACGGAGCTGGTAACAACACCTTAACAGTAAGCCCGGGCTCTACCGTTACGCTCCAGGCTGCCTATGATGCAGGTAATACCATAGCACTAAGTGCCGGCCGCCAGTTTATAGTGCAGGACGGGGGAATAAATGTATTCTCTATTTCTCCGGCTGGCGGGGCAGTAGTATTGCGAAATTCGACCAATACAACCACTGCTTTGCAAGTACAGACTGCCGACGGCACAAATAGCGTGTTGGATGTCGACACTACCAATCAACGCGTTGGCGTCAACACTGCTGCGCCAGCATCACTCTTGCAAGTTAATCAAAATAATTTAACCCCTGGAACCGTAACTAACTTGGCTAGTTCAGCAAACGTTACAGGTACGGGAACGACATTTCTTACTACTTTCCAGCCGGGCGACACATTTACAGTTACATCTAGTGGCGATAGTTGTGTTGTCCAGCAGATCACCAGTGATACTGCTTTAGTGTGCCGGGCCGCCCTAACCAACGCTGCAACTGGCTCAGCATATTCGTTTACGCAAACGGAGCGGTTTAGCGTGGCCAACAATAGTACAACAAACTTGCCGGGTACGGTGATTTTATCTAACCCTTACAACACCAGTGCACGGTTTAGCTTTAGAAGTGACGAATTGACGAACGACCTTACTATTGGCGCTAATGTCATCGGTAACCCCAGCGACGATGGCGGGTCGGACACGAACACCGACTACATTCAGGCCAGCGTGTTTAACTCTGGGTCTGGCGGCACGATTGATTCTATCCGTGTTTGTTTTACGACAATGGACGCTACGAACAAAGGTTTTAAAGTCGCAGTGTATACGGACAATGCCGGAAGCCCAGGCGCATTGCTTTCGGCTGCGAATCCGCCAGCCGGTACCGGGGCAGTGGGTTGGAGTACGGCTTCGTTGGGTACAACAGTTACCCTAGATCCAAATACAAACTATTGGTTAGCGCATACAACCCAGGTTGGTGTGACTACTCGCTACTGTCGTCAGGATGGTGGTACGACAAAATACCAAAGCACATTCCCGTGGGGTACAAACTTCCCAGCCAACTACACCACAACAGACATTACGAGCACAA
>DASRJJ010000003.1:0-8730 GCA_035649555.1 Saccharimonadales bacterium (SeqCode) | reverse complement strand
CTTTGGCCAGCTAGCTAGCGGTGCGCCTAAAGCTTTTGACCAGGCAACTCCACAACTTCAGCAAGAACTAACGGCGCTCCAAATTCCTAGCGATGCCCAAACGCAAATTGTTACTGGCGCCAAGGCTTGCTATGCCGACAGCACTACTCAAAAAGACCATACTGCGGTACCAGCAAGCTGCCAGCAAATGCAGGGGCAGGCAACAGGCCAAAATCAAACCGTTGAAACGGCAGTACTCGTTGCCGCTAAAGAGGCCAATGCCAAGAATTTTGGTAATGCCTACAATGTAGGGTTGATATTTAGCCTCTGCGCGCTAGCCCTAACCTTTGCTTTAAGCTTTACATTACCTCGCCATTTTAAAACGGTCGAAGGCCAAGCGTAACCCACGGGTAGTCAAACAAATACCATCGGATAATAGCCGATGGTATTTGTTTGTGCTATGCGGAATAGTTTGATTTTGTTACGATAGATTTTATTATTTTATGCCGCAGGGGGTCACATGTCGGAAAATGTAGCTTTTCATAACCTTGGGCCTGGCCACGAGCGATTACAGCTTAGCCCAGATATGCTTTACGCAGCTAATTCGGTTGTGACAATGGGCACGTACATACGCGACCAACTCCTGGCCGGCAATCTGCAAGCCTTTGAGAAACCAGACGCAACACAGGTTAGCGATGCCGAATTAGCTATGAACGCCTGGTTTAACGCCCAAACGCGCGAAAGGGATGCGTCTGCAGAAGTGCTTGGCGAAGAGATCTCTCAGGCTGCCGTCGAAGCGTCTGTAGACCTGGCAAACAAAAAAACGTTTGTTCTGGATGTAGGGGATGGTTCGGGCGAACTAGTAGCCACACACCGGGACAAAAAAACAGGTAACCCTATTAATCCCCTTAGGCCCGTCCCGGCTGGTGTCGAACCCGAACAGATACAAAACCACGAACGGGTTACATGCACAGGACTGGCGATGATAGTAGGTACTCGGCTCCAACTGGGCGCCGTTTACAACCCTTTTAGCGGACTGCTGACCATTGCCGACCGCGATTTGGGCGGCTCGTTCGTTATCGACACCGCTACCCTTGAGCCAGACGGGATGGCAGTTGGGCGCCGCCTAAGGGTCAATGATCAGCCGTTTACACCATCACCGGCCACCTGGGATCAAGCCACCTGGGATGGCGCACCCTTAGATGTCAGTGGGCTGGAAGCGGCTTCTGTAATTCCTCCACTTAACAGTGCTTCGGCAATTGACCAGGCCATAAAAGTCGCATCAGGGGATAGTGCAATTGCTGTCTTTGCCGGCAACACGATGCATGATATCGCACCGGCTGCAGCGATTGTGCATGGTGCAGGCGGTTTGGTCATGAAACCGGATGGTACATCACTAGATTTGGACAATTTTACCCAGGACCAGCTAGACGGTGGCGTCGTGTATACCAATGTCATAAGCGGTCCGGCTGTTATCCATGCCATCCAAACCGGCGAGCGGAGCGACCTATGCCTAGTAAACTATGCCGGCGAGCGCTTCATAGTTAGCTGGGAAGACATTTGGGATGGTGTTGCTTTTAATGCCCGCCCCGAAGATATTGTTACCTACGAGGAAGTCAACGGACGACTTGTTACAAATAGGATTACTGTAAGAGGTTTTGGCTTCCAGCGTAGTAATTATTTGGGTCGCCCAGAAATTAAAGCTATAAAGAAAATAACAGATAAGTTTAGGGCAAGTCCGTGGAAATATAGTAACGGCAGGCACGTTAATGAGATCATGATGATTGGAACGGCGGAAATTGCCAAACCCGACCAGCATGTTACGGTAGGTTCGGGTGAAACCGCGCTTACTATACCGTCTAGCGATTTTATCCTAACTGCTTTACGACTAGCTGTACAGACGAAAATACATGACGAGGCCAAACAGCTCGGCCTAAAGCCTGCCGACAAATATAGGTAAAGGTTACTATTCACTTTATATCGGAGCGGTGTACTAGCTTTTGTTATATTCTAGTGCCAAGTTCACCCAGTATTTTAAATCTTTTTGGGATGTCACGGCCTCCTTTATAAGGAAAACGTACCCAGGATGTTCACGCCCCTTCATGATGGCTGGGCCACAACCGGGTCGTTGCAGGGCTTCGGTATATTTTTCTGGCCCAACCCTCACCATCATATTGTGGTCAGAATGGTCACCCACACCCAAGCACAACTTGCCATTGACCATAAAGCCAATGCTGCCAAACATTTTCTTTTCTTGGACGCCGGGTAGGTGAGCTAGTAGTTTGCGCACACGCCCAGTAAGTTCTTCGTTATATGCCACGGATTCTATTATACGATACCCTACAGTCTGTTCTAACGGGTCGGAGTAGGTTTGAGTGTTGGTGATTGTTGTAAGTGGGGGACAGCTTGGTAATCGACCTATTTGTCGGGTTCTAGCTCGAGCATCGAAACACCGAGAGTCTGGGCCATCTGGCCAAGCATTTTGTAAAGAGTAACCTCATCGAGTATCTTATGCTGCGTCATATGTTGTTCGATTTGTTGTACAAGTGCTCCCAGCTGTTCCCCGTGCTGTACGTACATATCCTCGCCGTCTTGCAAATTCCTGTCGGCCATATAGTCACTGATATCAACAATCCCTGCGCCGCCCCTGGCGGAGAGTCCGCGGCCAGTTAGTGCAGACAGTACATCACCTAGGTGAAAACGCCGTGTGCCGTCGGCTCTCGGCGCTTCGACTAAAGGCCCAAGTTTTGCTCGTTCGGCATTGGCTTCAATAATTTCCTTGCTTATAGCTTCGGCATCGTTTTGTAGGGCAGTAATTTCGGCAGGTTCTAAGCTTCGCGAATACTGCTGCTGTTTACTAGGCCGTACCCACTCCGAGGCTTTTAGTACCCCGTTGTCATCGACAAAATCGATGTGCACTTGGCCAAGCGCCCAAACACTAGTTGAGTCATGGAATTCAACAGCTGCTCTTGCAACAAGATTTTCGGGTACCGGAATGAGTGGAACGGCTTCCTCGAGACCTTCGCCGTAGGGGTGGACATTAATTGAGGTGGACAAGTCTACTGGGGCCGCAAGGCCACTATGCGCCTCATAGAATGCATGGTGGTATCTTTGCTGAGGGTGTTCTTGTCTGTTCGCCAGATCGAGCAGTGCATTTAGGCATTCTCTTTCTGGTGTTGGTGGGTTGTTTAGAGCCTCGTTGGGGAGTGAGTGTGTCATGTACATAGATACTAGACAGTGTGGCTAAAAAGTCAAGTTTGTTATTTCCCGCAAAACCCACAAAAATCTGAATCGTAGTAGACCTCACCAATATTCGGATGGCTAAGGTTCAGATGGTCAAGTCCCTCAGACATCATTGTCCGAAGTGCAGCCTTGTCTTCGGCGGTGCGGTGTTTTGCGCCAGGAGCAAGGGCGTGTAGTAAATGGGTGGCTTCTTCGTCAATCAGATGATTAAAACGGTCCCCTTGACCTCTAAATAAGGTACTAAGTGCTTCCCCAATGACCTCAGTGACTTTGTCGTGTGTATGGGCTAGCTGGATAAGGTTTAAGCCACGGCCCCGGTATAGATCAAACAAACGGGAACCGTACACTATAGCTGCGCCGCTATGATCCCCAACCTCGACAGCGTCATGACAGAAGAAATAGTTATTGTGTGTGCCAACCGGATGGGCGCCGTCATCCACAGTGGACCCAAAGAGTTCGCCTGGTATTTTTCCACTTTTGTCGCTGCCGTCGTTAATTAGTCGGAAGGGTAATTGTCGTGCAACGGCGCAGGCAGCTAAACGCGGAGGGTCGGGGATAAGTACATGTCTTACAGAGTCGTCGGCGTAATAAGTAATCTCTGCCCCCATTAAGAGGAGTAGTTTGCGTTTCCAGGCTGCCCCATCACCCCTAAAATCTTCAGGGGATGAATAAGGGTATACCCGGCCGCCAAACTCATCAAAGACCAGTCGGCCGCCGCGCTCAACGATTGTCTCCTCTAAAGAAGCGCCAATTGGTACGGGCTATGTGTCGGACACCCGCAAGGCCTCAGGGGTAGGGAATCGCATAGTGCTTTTTTATCATAAGTGCTATAAAAATACAAGGATAGACGACTGAAGTATCAGGGTCTCAGCTTAAATTATTGGGCATGTGATACTATCTACGTATGTAACGGTAGGGGATATGGAAGCATCCGTTACTACTTTGGAGCACTTGCGGGATATTATCGACAATGACGGTATGGGCCTAAGGATTCGTGGGCTAAGGATGGTGGTTAGCGAGCCCGACACAGACCGTTTGGCTGATTTTTGCAAGGAATATTAGTTCAAGCCTTAGAGTAATGGAGGAAGTGGCCAACTATCGCGGCATAGCCACTATGTAGGGTATTTGACGTAGCCGTAATCTAGGCTTATATAATCATTACTAGAACAAAAGGAGAAAGTTAAGTTGGTGCGACCAGATTTTGCTTTTAGTCGATGCCCAGTAGACAATGACTGTTTGGTTACCAATGGGCGGTTTTCGCCATGCGGGGAGGCTAATGCTCATCTTCCACCGTTTCCGCCTGCCGAGGAACTATGCACGCGAGCTCTTGCGGGCAGAATCCGTATAGAAAAATCTTATTTGACTGCCGATTTCGGCCCTATACGCGAAGCGGAGACGAATACTAACATAGCTTGGCTACACGCCGAAAGCGGCATCGTAACCCCAGACCAGGTTGCCTCATCTAGCCATTTCGATAAAGCAGTGGATTATGCTAACACAGCAATGCACAACCCCTATACGTTCATCCATACTATTTTGTCGGCCGCTATACTTCATTTGTATCGGCCTATCTTTATGGCGCGTAAGGAAGGGGTCGCTCCTACTCGCCAGGAAATCGCCTCGCTGTACCAGGGCCTCGGAGTAATATTTGACGCTTTACTTGTCGCCCCGAGTCATGGGGCTGGACAAGCCCATATTCAGGCGGCCTTTGAAGGCGATTTACCCCACCGCCCTTGCGTGGAAACGGAGGGCCATCGACTGTCGATGTTAGCAAAAATATTTGTTAAGATGCTTGCCGCCAGAAAAAATGTTTTTGTGAACCCTGCCTCTACGCGCGAGTCCCAA
The DNA here is from genome assembly GCA_035649555.1 of Saccharimonadales bacterium (SeqCode). Classification (GTDB taxonomy): domain Bacteria; phylum Patescibacteriota; class Saccharimonadia; order Saccharimonadales; family UBA4665; genus DASRJJ01. The sequence continues at coordinate 3,663 of DASRJJ010000003.1, read as the reverse complement.
GGAACAGAAGAATTTGTGGCACAAAACCATAGCGGGTACATTTTAAAGAACCATCAGAAAGTGCCAGTAAGAATAAGTGCAAAGGAAAAAAGTGTTGCAAGCCAAAGAAGCGGAGGGGTGACCTACGACGAACGGGTCATTTTTATTAATTGCACCGGCCTTGTCAATAAAGCCCTAGATACTTTGCGCCAGCGCTGGCCGCAATATTATGAGTCGGTTTTAAGCAGGCACCTTCAACAGAAGCCAGGCCTTATTGACGCAGGGCGATTGTTGCGGAGTGAGCAGTCGGGCGTGCGTTTGGACCCTGCATCTATGGCTTGGATAGAGGCGATAACTGCCGACTTAATGGGTCAGCTTGGTATCGACCCTAAAGATTACGCACAGGCAGAAACTACAGCCAAAGACTTGCCCTGGAGTATTTTGCCGACAGCGATTGTCAACTACCAAAAATATCCCCCGGAACACGAAGATCCAAAGCTTTTAAAAGCAGCGTCAAGGGCACGCGAGGAATACCTGCGTTTTGGTGGCGCACTACCTAGTCGGGATGAGTTGAGGCGGCTTATTGGCCAAATGCGACAAGTAAGCGCACCACATTTGCTTCATTGCTGTACGGGCGCATATTTAGACCTTGCACGAAACCCCGAGACCAATGCTGCAGAGGCTGCGGCCTTGGTAGACGCGGCCGCCGCCCTTAGCAGCACCTTTGCGGCAAAGGACTGGCGGGAAATACCAAGCGAAGATGTAAACCTTTTGTTTAAAACCCAACTCTTGCGGGCATATACGAGTATGTATAAAAAGACATTGGCCGGCAAAAAACCGGATATTAATGATTTGAGCCGGTTATATCTTGACTTAATACAGGCCGGCCGTAATACGATTGAGCCGAGTCGGACCATTGAAAATGTGAGGGCAGTACAATTCGAGATTGGCATTCACCTTTTGGCTGTTCGTGCCAGCCTAAGAAGGAACAGGGTTGTACAGCAGATTTGGCCAAGCACTCCACGCGAGGACACTCCTCATGATTTTAGTTTTGAATTCCGCAACGGATGGGACGCAGCGATTTCTACGGGTGCCTTTTTAGACCAAGGTACAGAATGCCATCTGCTAAAGGTTATAAGTCTAGGAAATCAAAAACAGTATAATCCAGCAGCTACAGTTATTAGAGGTAGGGAAGATCTGACAACTTCGACTTCGGCAAGTATTATTGTTGCTGTATTACGCGAACTCGAAGCCTCGTCTTTAGACGCCAAAAGCGAGCTTAATCGTTACGAGCGTGCGCTGATGCAAAAAACCATCGGGCTTGTCGATTAGATGCGATATGTCGCATTCCGGTTTTGGATATCCCTATTAATGGTCGTAATAGTCAACTTTCTATTCTGTTTGGAGTACGGTTTGAAGTATTTTTTACGATTTAATAGACATTTAGTGCAGAATGTTTTTTACTCTTTACATAGGCTTTAAATAAATAGGGGGTGAATTGTATACTTTTCGACTACTGGGCTTGTTTTTGGCTGGTCTAATAATTTTTATTATGTTACCGTTTTTTGCGGTTGGGCAGGTTGGGGCGGTTGTGCTGCCCAGGGCATCGGACGACTTTAGATATGAAGCCTTTTTGTTCATAGCCGGTGCCGAGGGTTTTAAACAGGGCAAAGTATATGGCGACCCATTGGGTGTGCCGACTGTTGGCTATGGTTATGCCCTGGCTACCAAAACAAAGCTTGGTAACCAAGAAAGCTGGGCGCTTAAGGCTACACTTGATGCCGACCTCAGTGCGCTTACCATTACACTTACCCAAACCCAGCGCGATATTCTCAATAATATCGTTGGCGCCCTGAATGCGGGCGACAGCCAGTTTGCCAAAAATTTGTCGGATAGCTTAGGCAATGGCAGCGACCGCATTCGCGCCATAACCGAGAACGAGGGCCATACCCTATTTAATCTGGAACTAGACCGTGCTACCAATGCTGTACTAGAACGCTTTAAGTTATTCTTAAAACCAATACCCGGCCAAGCGCTGTTTGATGAACTGCAAAACTCTAAAGAAATGGTCGCCTTGGCATCCATGGCTTACAATGTGCCAACCACCATTGGCGAAAAATTGGCAAGGGCACTGGCCAATGGGGATCGGGCCGAGGCTTGGTACGAGATTCGCTACAACACCAATTCCGCCGATCAGTCGAGCGGCATTCGCCGCGGTATTGCCAACCGGCGGTATAAGGAATCGGACCGTTTTGCATTGTACAACCAGCGACCCATGGGTGACGAAGATGCCAAGGGCGCCTACCGTACTTTTACTCGCCACAAAGAAGGCATAAAAGCCTACGAATCCACCTTTAGCCCCCCTACAGACAGCAGTCCCATTTTTACGCAGCTGGAGGGGGCACGGCTGCACCTACTTGCGGCGTACGGTCAAGGCGTGGTGTTTAACTGGGATAACATTTGGGTAGGCGAAGATCAAACCACCGCCTACTATACTTCCAGCGATGCCGACGTTTTAACGGGTAGCAATCAAAACGATCTGATGCTAGGCGAATCCGGCAACGACTTGCTGCAAGGCGGAGGGGGCGAAGACGTGCTACACGGCAACGGTGGCAGCGATACCCTGGACGGAGGCGAAGACAGCGACTGGTTATATGGCGGTGCGGGCAACGACACCTTTCGGTATCGCCCGGGCAGCGGCAGCGACCATATTTTCGACAGCAGTACCAGCCCCAGCGGCGAAGGCGACGGTTGGGGCAGCATACTATATGACCCTGATGGCATGGCCCAAGCAGTAAACACGGGCCTCCGCAAAGCCGACGACGCCGAAAATACCTGGCAAAGCCCGGACAAAACTATCAGTTTTAGTTTAAGCGGCGATGTAACTATTACTTTGCCCAATGGTAGTATTGTGGTGGAACAGTTTAACAAAGACAGCAAAGACCTGGGAATCCAGTTGCTCACTTTGCCTACAGACCCAGAAAATTTGGAATCTTCGCCGCAGTGGGAAGCTACCGCCAGTGGCGGTGTTATCCAGCGCAACGGCACCGACCAAGACGACCGCCAGGGCACTTCAGGCTACAAAGATTTTAACGGCGACAGTGTTAATGACCTGGGCGAGGTACGCGGCCTAGACAACACCGTAGTGCAAGGCGGCCAGGGCGACGATGACATTTTTGGCCAAGGGCGGTTATACGGCGACGACATTGCCGATAATCTAACTGGCAGCGATAAGATTATTGGCAGCGGCTACCTAAACGGTGGGCTTGGCGGCGATGTTTTGCTAGGCAAACAAGAGCGCGACCACCTGGTGGGCGGCCCGCCGGATAACGATAACGACGGCGACGACGCCCTACAGGGCGATGATGGCGATGACTATCTGGAAGGTGGCAATGGCCGCGATGTACTGGCTGGAGGTACCGGCCAAGACGTGCTACTAGGCAACAAAGGCGACGACCACTTAGTGGGCGATGGCACCTACACGGCCCAAGGCCGCAACTGGTCGGCAACCCCGATTAGTTATATGTACGACAATACCCAATTGGTAGGTAATATTTACATTATACCCACCGAACATTTTGAGGGCTTTAGCGGTGAAGCATCTGTGCCCGGGGGCCAGGGCGATGTTATGTATGGCGGCTTGGGTAAAGACTCAATTCGGGCCGGGCAAGGCAATGACATCTT
>DASRJJ010000002.1:0-2218 GCA_035649555.1 Saccharimonadales bacterium (SeqCode) | reverse complement strand
ATTCCGGCGACGATGTAAATTATGTGGCCGGCGATTGTAACCAAAATACTGGACTGCCTAACATGTATTTGGTGCTCCACCAAAATACAGTAAATGGTCGGACCGAAGTAAAACGCATGGATGGTAGCATTCCAGGCAGAGAATCTTTTAGCCGCTGGAACGGCGGATGGGTGACGCCAGATGGAGAACATTCCAGCCACGATGTCGACTTTGTTATGACCCAACGTAATAACTAAACTGTATGTCTCAACCAGATAAACAAGACGGTAAGCAAAACATGGCCTGGGGCATTGTACTTTTTGTCCTTCTACTATTTATCATTCTGCTCTTAATTGTGCCACCCATGCCCTAACAACAGTTCTACAAAACGTCACTGTACAAAAACGTTTGTTTGGTGGTTTTTAAGCTTTGTGTCGGCTCGGCTGTAACTGATGCCGTGCTTTGCAAAAAATGTCGCACTAATGGCCGTTTTCCCTCGCCCATCGAGTTAATAAATGCTACATCAAGACGTTTAATAAGCACAGGAGTAACCGTCACCTTGCCTTGTCCTTGATACTCATAGCCAATCGCTAGTTTTCGAGCCCGGGCTGCTGGGCTGCCAGCCATAATACCACCGGTGTGGTAACCTTCACCCAACCCAAACTGCCCAATTGCTATATCGGCCCAAGCTAGCCGCTCCTTCAAGAGTTTGTCAAACCGTTCGCCTGTTTGTTTAAGGGAGGATGAGGGTTGTAGAATATTGTGCATTGTGGCGTTTGACGACGCGAAGCCCTCGGATTGCAATTGGCCAAAATTGGTCTCGGCGGCAGGCAACCCAAACTTATCGTCGACTAAAGTAATAAAAAGATTACTAAGGTTGTTTCCAATTAGCTTGTGACTAACTTCTACCGCAACCGGAATAGATGATCCGCCCGACACAAACCATAATAGGCGTTTACCGTTTTTTAAGGTACCAATCAATAGATTAGCCAATGCTTCTACTATTTCTTTCTGGTTTTTGACACTCCGACTCGTTATCACGTCTTTATTGTAACGTAGTAATGATTACTTGTTATAAAACTAAATTGACTTTACATAAACAAAAAATTATCATCGTAAAATAACAAAGGGAGTTCTATGGACACAGCAGAGAAAAGAGTAAATTGGTTGCCGGTGCACACAGAAGGACCGAAAGATGCAAGAGAAGGTGTTGTCGCAGACGTAGCCTTTTCAATACTACTTGATGACATTACCGACAAAGCATTAGCTGCAGGCTGTGAGCGCTTAGCTTCCACAGTCCCGGACACCACCCAGTACGACATCTCAGTAACGGCAAATGTGAGCAATATAGAAAACGACGAGGATAATACGGCTACAGTGACCACACTCGACTACGAACGTCCAGGAGACGAGCCAGGAGGAAACCAAGAGCTAATCATCAAAACCACAGAATCAAGCGGTGCTCGCTATCATAGCGGTTTTGGTAATGGCCCTGTAGAAACAGAATCACTTTCTGGCCCTATAGACCCTGAAAAATCGCGACTTGTTGGGGCCGCCGAAATAGATGCTTTGGGCAAGATTTTACTTTCAAATTCTGTTAGGTATTCGCAAATCTAACCTTTTTGTTAACCTCTGATATTATAAAGAGGTATAACTACTTTCTTGAGGAGGCGTGATGGCAAACAAGCCAAGTATTCTGGTGGCGATTCCGGCATATAACTGCGAGAAGCAGATTGGGCGGGTACTGGAGGGATTTGACAAAAAACTACTCGATCGCGTCGACCGCGTTATCGTTATTGACGACCGCGGCGGCGACAATACTGCCGAGGCAGCGCAAAAAGTCATCGACAAACGCAAGCTGGGCGACAAAGTACGGGTGGTACAAAACGTCAAAAACCTCGGCCTGGGCGGCTCACACAAAATGGCCTTTTTATACAGCGAAAAAATGGGTGTCGACTACGTAGCCATTTTGCACGGCGACGACCAGGCCAAAACGCAAGAGTTGCATAACCTTATTGACTTAGCCGAAAAAGATCCGGAACTTGGTGCTATTTTAGGTTGCCGTTTTATGAAAGGCGCTACACTAAAAGGCTATTCGTGGGAGCGTATTTGGGGTAACCGCGCGATTAACCTTGCCTACAGTATGGTGGTTATGCGTTCTAGCCGTGACCTCGGCTCGGGCCTCAACCTGTTCCGACTGAAAGACCTTAAAGATCACCGCTACCTTGGTTTTGACAGC
>DASRJJ010000001.1:0-4517 GCA_035649555.1 Saccharimonadales bacterium (SeqCode) | reverse complement strand
ATGGTTGGCAGCTTGTCTGTCAGCTTAGGCTCGTCGAATGAATGGCCGGTGTTTGTAGCGCCTACTAGCGGCACGATTACCAAAGTCTCCTTTACTAACAAGGTCAACTTAAGTGTCGGTTCAACAACGATAAACATCCGTAAAAATACATCGACGGTAGTCGCCACCACTACCTCAACCTCATTTGTGGCATTTACGCCAAAGGTTCCATCATTAGTAGCCGGTACGAGCTTTATTGCGGGTGACGTTTATAGCCTGCAAATTGATGCTGCGGGGTTAGGTATTTCGTTGACTAACTTTTTGGTCACCATCGAATATATCCCTAGCGAATAGTTATTGAGTGGTCACAGTTTCCTGTGGGGTGGCAGTATCGGAAGTGTCACGAATAGTCAGCATATCAACGATTTTATCGCTCAAAGGCCGAAAAATGATAATCCGTTTGTTTTCGGTATAAATTAGTAACTTATCATCATTTTTGGCCCGATTGGCTAGCTCTTTATTGGTAAGCTTCGAGGCATCGCTTACCGTTACTACGCTTGGTTTTTCGCTTGGTGCTTCAACCATTTCGTTAATCCGCTGGATGGTACGCTCCTCGACTGTCTTAGGGTTAGCGTCGACCGCTTGACGATATTTAAAAAATAACCATGCGCCACCGGCCAAAGCCGCGGCCAAAAATAAACTTAAAAAACACATTACCACTAGGTTGCGGCCACGCTTTGCTGTCGCATGACTGCCGGGTTCTGACTGCATAATTATAACCCGATGTCCGTCTTTGATACGGCATTATCATCAATAAAGGTGACGACCATACTCGAGGATCCGTCGTACCAAGTACAGACTTTCTGAACCCCTAAGGCTCCAAGTAATGTCTGAATACAATCGTCGGGGTCACCTACTAAATTCCTAACTTCAGAATAAGTATCACCGCTTTCAATCTCTTTGTAGAGTTGTGCCAAATCGGTGTTAGTACCACCCCCGCCAGAACCAGTGTTTCCGCCCGAACCACCGGAGCCACTCGGGCTGCCACTACCGCCCGAACCACCACTTGTATTTACGGTAACTTGTGGTTGCTGCTCGGTTCCATCGGCTACACCGCTACTAATTTTTGCACGTTCAGTTGTTGACACTGGTTCAGCGTTTTGCCTTGTGGTTGCTGGCCTAAAATCTTCTAGCCAACCTATAAGCGGACGCCACACCCACCACCCTAAAAATAAAACAAGAATTATTAATAAAGGCACTAGCCATACTACTATCTTATGTTGATGCAGTGGTATTTGCGCTTGCTGCGGCGGTTGCTGTCTTTTTTGTTTGTCTGATTTTTCCCTCTTAGCCATAGGTCCCACCCTTTTGCCTTTAGATTTAAAGTACTTGTACAAACTCATCATACAAAACCTTCTAAAAAACTCAATGCTTGCCTTACTCTGTTACACTTAGGATACCTATGGGTCGTGTGAGGAAAATGCAACGCATTCCGGCCGAGGACAGGCCGCGGGAAAAACTAGCCAGCAAAGGTGTGCCGGCCTTGTCTGATTTTGAACTTTTAGAGGTAGTCATTGGTAGCGGCACTGTTGGCGCCGATGTGAGCTTTATTGCGCGCAAAATTCAAAAATTACTGTTAAAAGGTACACAGGCTGTAACACTTGAAGCCCTGACAGCAATTAAAGGCGTAAGCGTTGCCACCGCGGGCAAAATTTTGGCCAGTCTTGAATTATCGCGCCGCCACTTAGTACGCGACAATACACCCCTTCTTAGCCAAGCTGATATTTTGGGGCGCCTTGGCGATATCCGCACCAAACAGCAAGAATATTTTGTATGTATCAGCTTAGATGGCGGCCAGCGACTTATTGCCCAGCGTACGGTTACAATTGGGACGCTCGATTCAGTTATTGCCCATCCCCGCGAGGTGTTTGCCGACGCCATTGTCGACCGTGCTGCCAGCATTGTTATCGCCCATAACCACCCTTCTGGCGACCCCAAGCCGACCCAAAAAGATATTACCCTCACCCAGCACCTCGCCGCCGCCAGTCAATTGCTTGGCATTATGCTGCGCGACCACATTATTGTCACTAAAAACAATTACTTTAGTTTTACACAGCATCATTTGCTTAATTAAAGAGAACAGACCCAAGTCGGGTTTTCCCTCTTTAGCTCCGGCTTCGCCTCTGGATTCTCCCTTTCCAATTAGAGATAATTTTAGATGAATGAATCACCAAAAATTATCTATTTAAGATTACAAAGTGTTGTGAAATTTTGACAGTTCATTTTTATTTAATTTGTAGGCAGCCACCTTATGCTATGATTCTGCGCATCTAAATGGAACTGTTAAATGAAGCTCTACTTTGAACAACGCGCAGTCTCTGGCCCCGGCAATACAGAAGGAATTGCCGCCGATATGATGCGGCATCTATACACACGCCAATATTTAGGCAAAACCCTCGTAGTATGCGAACAACCCGTCGCCCTGCTTAGCACCGCACGGAAACAATGGCTAAAACTGTCGCGTTCACTCCAGCGTCAACGGTCCAGCACCATCAATGCCGATAAAATCTTAAAATATACACACGGCATTGCCCATATGCAACGCCTGCGGTTTGCCCCTAAACCGCCACTCGAGCATCCTAACACCGACGTATTCTTTTTAATTCCGGAACAATTGCAACCCTTCCCCGCGCAATGTATTAGCTTGTATCTAACCTGCCCTCTTGATGAAAAACTTGCCAAACAAATACTAGATAGCCTGCCTGCCGACGCGCTCATTGTAGACTACACCAAAATGATCAAATGGTCTGCATTAGGATTGGAATCCAAAGAGCATTTAGAAAAACGCGTAGCCGAGGAATGGAAACAGGTCACACAGTTCCTTAGAGAATACGGCATACGCATATCGGGACTTCAAAAAAACGACTTATACAGTGTCGATGCTATGGATGACGCTCTGGATATTTTGCTCGCAGTCAGCCATCGTTTCTTAACCGTTGCCGGTTCGTTCCAACACATACTAGAACTCGCCCGGCCCATGCGTATGCCAAAAACGCAACGCGAAAAATACGATTCGTTCATGCTGCTTGCTCACCGGGTGCAGGCGCTGACGCCTGGCGCCTTTAGCCAGCAATTCTTGCAGGTCTACAACGAAGACGACGCATTCTTTTTGTACGACCATGGCCAAGAATTACTACTTGCTTTTGGCGAAACGCTCGAAGAATCACATGCACGGCATGTGCGTGCTGGCCGCAAATATTTGGCCGAAGCACTTGCCAAACGGCTTTATAGCAACCGTTCTTTCCAGACAACAAGATAATTACCAATACTAACTAAGCTTACCGACAGCAATAATCAAACGTTGCATTGCCGCTATGGAAGCTAAAACGGCAATGCCGGCTATTGCTATTAATAACTGCACTGTCAGTAAACCAATAAACAATACCACCATGCGTACTTCGAACGAAAACATGTCCCCACTAACCATTTTGTTTGTTACAGTGTATGCTACCTTTTTACCATGACTGGCTAGTATGGCTTGGCCTTTCGTCTTTATGTAGCTGGCAGATAAAACCGCGCCGCAGGCCAAAACTGCCCACACGGCCACCCGTGGGTTTTGCCCGCCAGCCAAAAAGAAGGCCGCACCCGCATACAATATTACCTCTTTAAACCTGTCGGTTGCAGCGGCGATGAGTGTACCGGTATCGCTTTCGCTCTTTTGCAAGCGTGCTAGTTCACCATATAAGCTGTGGAGTATCCCGACAATAAATAGCAACGTAGCCGCGCCAATAAACCGGCCCCGAGCAATCATAATGGCAATCGGTAGGTGCATTAACAGGCCAAAAACAGCAACGGCAGCGGGCGTTATTCTACCCTCGCTTACGCCATCTACCCATTTCGCTGCCTGATGTTGGAGCGTTTTAAAACCTTGACGAATAAGGTCAATAGTTGGATTCATTGTCTGTCATTATACCGCACAAAGCTTGACTACTAAGGAGTCATTGACTTATTTGGATTGTTTGTCTTTGTCGTCTTTTACAATGTTCAGAATATCTTGGCCGTATGTTTCGACCTTTTTAGGTCCGAAACCTGGGACGTTTAGTAGCTGTTCTATTGTTTGGGGTTTTATGCCCGCAACCGCCTTAAGATGTTTATCGTGAGCAATAATAAACGGTGCTGTTGCCTGTTTTTTGGCGAGTTCAAAACGCCAGGTGCGCAGCCGTTCGAACAGTTCGGGGTCTGGTTCGGGCAGTTCCAAAACTTCTTTGGCGGTTTGTGCCTGTTGTTCCATACGCGCTTCGGCCGCACCACTCGCTTCATCGGCTTCCCACTGTTTAATAATATCGGCATACGTTTGTAGGGCGTGCTCGCTTTTAGCGCGCAGCTCGGCATCGAGTTGCCGTGCTAGCGGGCTCACACGCAGCGCCATGCCATTTAGACCATCTAAAATAAGATGTTTGAGCGAACGTACGCGGCTTAAGGCCACATAGCCCATACCTTCTACAAACGCTTTTGACAGGTCAATCTTAGCTGCATCG